>DQIQ01000001.1 GCA_003942085.1 Thermoplasmata archaeon
GTATGATACTTTACCTCCTATTTCCGTCACTATCACGTTACTGGATGTATACGGCACTAAGCTACGCGTCTATAGGGATAATTATTAACAATAGCATATGTCCATCTATAGATGTAGATAACGAGAGATATACGAAGCTATTTATGCATTGGTAATACTTCTGCATACGTATGGCACGAAAACATTTGACGTTATTGGTTGAGGCTGGTTTGATTCAAAAAGCAAGGGACCATGGGCTTATAATAAGCAGGTTTCTGGAGAACAAGCTACAGGAGTATTTTCAGTTTATTGATATGGTTAGCAAACCTCGTATTCAGCATCATAGTGGTGGGACGGACCTGTCGGGATTTGAACCCGAGTCAGAGGCTCCGGAGGCCTCTGTGATATCCAAGCTACACTACAGGCCCAAGACACCCGGGCTAATCTGCAGAAGAATTAATAGGTTTTGCTTACTGTCAGCTGTTCTTTGTCATCACCTATGAGCTATGATGAAGTATAAACCTAAAAACCATTGTGCAGACGATCATCGATTATTAATAAAAATTATGGAAGGAACGGCGATGAATCATGCTTTTGGTTTTTCGTCTTCCTGCTTCTTTGCCTTAAACTCAGTATACCCGCATTTCCCGCAACTCAATCGATCCTTATGATCTGCAAGGAACACACCATCACCGCATTTCGGGCAGCTTTTCCGCTGTCGAACGATCTTACCGCCTTCAACCTTAAACACTTCACGTTTCATCATGATTTATTCCTTCTTTACCTCGGCAGGCTTCTCCGCTGGTGCTGCTTTCGGCTCCTGTTTCTGCGGTTTTTCCTTTGGCGCTTCTTTCTTCGCTTCGCCCTCTTTGGGCGCTTCCTTCTTTGGTTTCTTCTTTGTTCCTAAACCATTCCGCTTTAAAATAGGGTCTGCTTCACCTGCTTTTGCATCTTCAATAGACTTGTAAACCTTCGCATAACCGATCGTTTTTCGTGCACCAAAAGAAGATCGCATAAAGTCAACCATGATGGTTTCTTTCTTCGCATTCAATTTATCAGCAAGTTCACTGCGTACCAACTCCCGTTTCGGAGTACCTTCGCCCTCATGAAGAATCACAAAACGAACTTCTATCCTTCCAAGCAAGAGGTTATCGGTTTTCGATTGAATCTCAATTTCCATAGGACATCACATTCTATCTAAGACTTCTTTTACTTTCTGTTTATGAGTTGTGGTGGCTTTCACGACCACGACCCCCTTATTCGGCAATCCATATATTACTGTTACGCCTCCAGGAGCAAGGTAGATTGCGGCCAGGGAAGCTAGATCTTCCTCTCCATCCACCTCGATGCAAACTGGGCCATTTTGTGGGTTTTGAAAGACAGTTTCAATGGCACCCCATAGCTCATCGGTAATAACCCCGGGGGGATTTGTAATCTTGATATGAACCATATTAGACCTTTGGATGAAGGCTTTCATCTCAGGAGTGTACGGTTTTCGCTCCAGGAGAAAATCAACAATACAAAGAACAGGAGTAATCCCATGCTTCAGCAGGGTATAGGTCACTTTATCTCCAACAGAGACAACACGTTTCTCTGTTTTTAGGAGTTTTAAAAGCTCGGGTTCATCCACCAGTTGTCCGATATGCCCTTTCAATGTGTCTTTCAAATCATCGGGTAACACATACATCCTTAACTAACCTTCAGGGCATATTTTCCAGGTTTTGTGATGTTCATTTTCTTGGCTACCTGGGAATGCTCAGGGTCACGGACTATCACATACCCGCGCCATCGGTTCACGGTTTGATCAGAACAATTTGGGCAACGGTCTTTCTCTGTGAGAAAATGACAGGTTTTACACGCGTTTAAACTTTTCATTTCCGCTCCCTTCGTTCATCCCGTTTTTCCTTTCGGTCTTCCCGCTTTTTTTCTCCCCGTTTCTCATCTTTTGGTTCAGTCAGCCATTCATGGGTTCCAAGAGCAGGCTGTCGCATGGTGAGACCAATCTTACTTTCCCGTGCGGACAATTCGTTTAAACTCACCGCGACGATACGTGCACGAAGCGGGTCACCGACTTTCAGGATTCGTTTTGTTTCTTTCCCTTGGATCCGCCCGCTTTCCGCATCCACATCGACATAATCGTTCATAATTTGACTCATATGCAACAGGGCATCAAGTGGACCGATATGGCAAAATGCACCAAATTCAACGATTTCACAGACAATGCCATCGATGAGCTCCTGTAACAATGGGTTAAAGGTGAGGGCTTCGAATTCAACTTTCTGATACATCCCACCATCACCATGAATCACAATACCGTCACCTAGGGGCGTTATGTTATCAACAATAACAATTAATCCATGGTTTCGTCTGATGGTCCCTTCGAATGTTTTTTGAACGATATCTTTTATGGCTTCATTTAAATCTTCACCGAATCGTTCCGGAGGCACCCGAACCGTATCATTTATTTTTGCTAAGGCGTACATTCTCTCACTTTTTTATTTATGATTAAAGTTCGAACTGGAATGGTCTTATCCCTTAAATTCTTTTTGAGTGGTAAAAGATGACTGAAATTAGGGTAAAATCCCTTCATAAGACCATAGGAAAATAAAGTCGTTCTCTGTTAAGGAGAAGATTTATAAAATACTGGCCATTCCCCTTCTTGTAACACAACGCGAGAAGACCGCTCCGTAGAGAGCAGAATTATAAGGAGAAAGAATCATGGTAGAATTCAAAGTCGTTGTAAACGACATACAATCCGGTAAATCATACAACATCCCTGTAAGTGGACATCATGCGAACTCTTTAATCGGCAAGAAAATCAACGACGAAGTCGATGGAATATTCGTCTCCCTCCCAGGATATAAGCTTCAGATTACCGGCGGGACCGATAAAGACGGATTTCCGATGAGACATGACATCCCTGGATCTGCTCGAAGACGATTACTCTTAAGCAAAGGACTTGGATATAAACCAACAGAGTTGGGGAAACGGAAGAAGAAATCAGTTCGCGGAAACACGATAAACCAGGAGATCGTCCAGGTAAACATGAAGGTCATGAAACCTGGAGCGAAACCCATTGAAGAAATTATAAAAGGTGAGGGAAAGACAGAATCTAAGGACGCATCGGCACCAAAGGAGAAGAAAGAGGAACAATAATGAGTTTTCCGAAACCTCCTGAAGTCAATATCGGAATGATTGGACATGTTGACCATGGGAAAACGACGCTCACACAGCGGTTGACCGGCAAATGGACTGATGAGCATTCCGAGGAGTTGAAGCGAGGTATTTCGATTCGTCTTGGATATGCTGATGCCGCGTTTTATAAATGTTCAACCTGTGATGATCCTGCGTGTTATTCAACACAAAAAACCTGTCCGAATTGCAAAGGAAAAACCGAATTGCTCCGAGTAGTGTCTTTTGTTGATGCACCCGGTCATGAAACTCTCATGGCAACCATGCTTTCCGGCGCTGCCATCATGGACGGTGCAGTCCTTGTCATCGCCGCAAATGAGGTATGCCCACAACCGCAGACGCGAGAGCATCTCATGGCACTTGAGATAATCGGTGCGAAACGGATTATTATTGTTCAGAATAAAATTGACCTTGTGTCAGAGGAAGATGCTGTTACAAATTACGAACAAATCGTGAAGTTCGTAA
The DNA here is from genome assembly GCA_003942085.1 of Thermoplasmata archaeon. GTDB lineage: Archaea > Thermoplasmatota > E2 > DHVEG-1 > DHVEG-1 > SM1-50. Next base: position 3,637 of record DQIQ01000001.1, read on the forward strand.
AAGGGACCTGTGCCGAAGGTGCACCGATAATCCCGGTGAGCGCACATCATGATATCAATATTGACGTGCTGATTAAAACGATGGAGGAGCATATTCCAACACCAAAAAGAGATATGGACAAACCACCGCTCATGTACGTCGCTCGAAGTTTTGACGTCAATAAACCTGGTACAAAACTGAGTGAATTGAAAGGCGGTGTCGTCGGAGGATCACTTCTTCAGGGTACGCTTAAAAAAGGAGAGCAAATCGAGATTGCACCAGGACGAAAGCGGGAAGTAGAAGGAAAGCAAGTCCTCGAACCCATCTTTACCACTGCGCATTCGTTGATAACCGGTGGAACTGTTACGAGCATCGCACTGCCTGGCGGGTTGATCGCAATCGGGACTGAGCTTGATCCGACCATGGTAAAGTCAGATTCTCTTGCTGGAAAAATCGTTGGAAGACCTGGCCAGCTCCCACCAGTCCTTGATACTTTTGATTTATCGATGTGCCTGTTAAAACGTGCTGTGGGAACCGTTGATGAGAAAAATGTGGAACCTCTGAAAACCAATGAACCACTGATGCTTACGGTCGGAACTGCGACAACGGTTGGTATCATCAGTGAACTGCGACCGAACTGGATCCGGGTAAAACTGAAACTACCGGTCTGTGCCGATCAAGGACAGCGTATTGCTGTAAGCAGGCGTATTGAAGGAAAATGGCATTTGATAGGGTACGGGGAGATAAAATCCACAAAACAGTGATCCTGGATACGAGTGCTATTCTTTCATTTTTTGAATTCTCAATTGATTGGGAAAAAGAACTCTTTCGATTGCTCGATGGATATAAAATCATTGTGCCTAGTGAGGTCATTAAAGAACTTGAAATCCTCTCTAAACAAACAGCCAGCCAAAGAAAACAGAAGGCAGCAGCAGCATTGAAATTTGCTGAACGGTACGAAACAATAGATACGAGAGCGGGAAACGCGGATGACGCCGCGATGGAAGCAGCGAGAAAAACCCATGGGGTCGTTGCTACCAACGATACAGAGCTACGGAAACGATTGAAACACGAATCAATTCCTGTTATTTTTTTACGAGGAAAGAAAAAACTTGCTTTAGATGAATGACTGCGTTTCACCAAGAAAGTTTTTATAAACAATCCCTATTCTGCATGCTGTCGCGTCGGGGTGGCTCAGCCTGGTCAGAGCGCCTGACTCATAAGCACAGCTCAAAGGTTCGTCGAGCGTATCGCGCTAAGATATCAGGAGGCCGCGGGTTCAACTCCCGCCCCCGACATCCTTTTAAACATTCAAATAGGTGAAAACTCCTTTTAAAAGAAGCTATTGTATCATCTGAAGCCATCTATTGAAAAGGTAAGAACAAAGTTTATATAAATAGAATAGTATAATTTATAAGAGAGTATCACGGATTCAAATGATTGTATGGCGAAAAAACAATTTTTAAAAATACGGGTATGCTTTGTTTTTATTGTGTGTTTTTCGGCTTTAGCTCTCAATAGCCAAGCTACGATTACGACTCAGCTCCCTACACCTAAAACGTTCATCAAGGAGCCTTTCTTCATCCATCCACAACCTACTATCGACAATTCAAGTCATTGGATGACGGAGTCATGGTCCTTTTTTGGTTTGATTGATGATCTGCAAGTAGACGAGTGTTGGACGTTCACTGTAAGAAACGTCTTCATCCTTTTCTCACAAAGAAGCCCAAATTTAAATGGATGGTACATTGGCCATATTAAAAGCGATTCGATGAAATATAGTATTAGTAAAAATGACCATACACGTTTCGGGCTCCTTGCACAGAAGGTCATCTGTTGCACGTTCATCCATGAATCAGAAGTCCCCCCTGCAATTTACTTCATTCCTAATTATTATGTACGGACTCTTACGGTTACATCAGTGAACTTTAATGATTTTCACTGGAGTGATTTCCAAAATATTGGTACAGGCACATGTATGGTTCCAACGACCGGGAACGTCACCGCAGGAGATATCATAACTGATTGTTACGGTGAAATCGTAATCCAGTATCTCCCTTTGAGTTTCTCTCTGGGTGAATTCATTTTTCCAGAATAATCTTTCTTATCTTCTTTTCTATCCTTGAATTTTTTGGTAAATGCCATTGAAAATTGATGTTATAAGAAAGAGCATTGAACCCGAGGGACATATTCCCTCCTCAGACATGCTATTTATTATCACGGTTATTTAACAGGAGAAAAACACAAGATTTGTTGGTAAATTTGTGTTCCCTTACCGATAAGATTACTTAAGCAAATAGATTGATTCGCTAGCGTGCATAATAAAGGAATAAACAGTAAAAAACCAGAATGAGCACAGTCGTTATAGTTTTTTAACATTACGATATTTGAACATGAACCATGTTTTAAACAACGGATCCACAAACTCATACTTTTCGTCAAGAATTCCTTTTTCAAGGAGTCCTTTTAAAGCCGTTTGAACGCTACTTACAGGACCTAACGAATATTTTTTAAGGAATTCTGATGACAAAGGTTTCTGTGTTGATTCAATTGCAAGAGCTTTAAGAATCCTTCGTTGCCGTGTGTTTTTTATTCCATCGAGTTCATCCTCAAATTCTTTATCTATACTCATGCAGATATCTAAAACAACCTTTTCGACGAGGGTAGCTGTAAGGGGTTCTCCTGAAACCGCTCTTGAAAAGAGATAATGACAGATCTGCTGGGTTCTCTGTGGATTCCCTGATACAAAACGATAAATCTCCTCGACAACTTTATGGTCAATTCCACCAACTTTCGTAAAACCGTTTTTTATAAAAGGAGTAAATGCACCAATGGTGATTGGCCCGAGTGTCATTGGTCTGAGTTGACGATAAAAAGGTCGTGTTTTTTGCGTCACCATCGCTTTAAGCACATGTTGCTTTGAGCCGGAAAACACATACGTCACCATCGTTTGTTCCTGAAGTGTTGTTCGAAAGACTTTCTCCACACGATGACCTTCAAACTCAGCAATCACTTGACATTCATCAATGACCACGACCATTTTTTTTCCCCGTCTTTCAGAAATTTTTTGTATCATCGCTAGCGCTTCTTTCAGCGTTTTCTCCTTTTCAACAAATTCGAGTTTTATGCCTAAACTGCCATCGCGTTCTACCGTCAACAAGGGTCGCGCCGAGGTAATCATCTCTCTGATCGCAACCGCTGCCTTTTCCAGTGTTGTAAATGCATTGTTGATGATTCCACCAATCAACTTTTCCGCAATTTCCTCTTCAGAGAGACATTCCCAGAGATCGATATAAATAGAAAGGCGTTTATTGCCAATTCTCTGAAGAGCCTCTTTTAAAAGCGAGGACTTTCCTAACCGTCTTGGAGAATGCAGGAGGATGTTTTCTCCAGAAAGCAATGCATCTACAAGAGATTTTAATTCTTCTTCTCGATCGACAAAAGTTTTTCCGGCGACAATGCGTTGATATTCGAACGGATTTTCTATCACGTGCATAACGTGAGATAATAAGTATTACGTATAAATACGTTACGTAATTTTACGTAATTAATTAGGTGGACCTTCAGGAAAAATAGAAGCGAGTTCAAATCTCATCTCCCGCACGACATTCATCAATAGTTTTATTTGAATGTAGAAGACTATGATGTGCAAAAGCATGATTTTATCCATTTTTTACTGCTCGGAACTGTAGAATAAACACCAGTGTTGGCCCCCGACACCTATTTAAATACTTAACAGGAGAAATACGTTTTTTTTCTGCCACGTCATTGAACCTTAATTAATTAATGGACCATAGGTATTTTCAGCAGACTATCAATCATTGATTCGCTTTTGACTGATCATATTAATGGCTATGCTTACTGCGGTGATGAACAATATAGTAAACGATGCCTTTCACAAGACGTAGGAAACAGATATTATAATTTTTTTAGCTTAATATGCCGTTCGAAAGGGCAATCCAGTGAGGCTTTCCCCTATTTTTCTGCGATAATCAGCATCTCGAAATCCTCTGTCGTCAAGGGATCCTCTCGGCTGAATGCTCCTAGCTTTGCGCCATAGATATCAATGTTTATAAAACCAAGAGAGTTCAACAACCAGCGTATTTCAGACGGCACATAGTATCGTTCATCGCACTGCAGTTCTTTCTTTTCTCCGTCGTCATCAACAAAGGTGATCGTCGACTGTTGTCTAAAAGTCATGAGATCAAAGGTAGTTGTAGACATATCAGAGCTGGTATCCGTTTCTTTTGAATTGATAAAATCTTTCACGGAGTGGAACAGTGGGAAGAGTCCATTCAATGTTGCAAAGATAAGTTTACTATTTTTCTGTTTTAATGCTTTTGAAGCATTTTCCAAGATGCGGTAGTTCATCTCATCGGTTTCCATCAGGGGAAATGCACCCCCACAAAGCATGATGGCGAGGTCGAATTCCGAGGTATACGGTAGTACACGTGCATCATGTTTTTCAAAAATTACGTGAGCCTGTTGCTGTTTTGCGTTCTGACGTGCCTTCTGAATCATTGAGTCGGAGAGATCCACGCCAGTCACCTGGTACCCACGTGTTGCCAGCTCAATAGCATGCCGCCCAGTACCGCATCCGATATCGAGAATCTTAATACCTTTCTTGTATCCGACTTCTTTTTCAATGAAGTCACATTCACCCTTCGTTCCTTTCGTATACGGTTCTTTTTCATACGTATTTCCATAGTTTTCAAAGAAAGCTTCATACCAAAGTTTCATTGCTCATTCTCCTATTTTTTCGTATATTACGGCTTTGAACTAATTATCCAAGATTTAATTAAGCTGACTGGATTATTTAAATATAATGAGAATGGGGGGCTAAGGTAAACATGAATAGATATCAGCCAAAAACAGGTGGGAACTAAAGAATGAACACTCACTCCCCCCCCCGCCCCCGACATTCATTTTAATCATAAAATAGTATTTTGTAAAGAGATAGGTTTAGCAATTTTTATTTGTCGTCGTTTATGTAAATTGTCATTCCATCAACAAATGATAACGTTCAAAAAGGTTATGAAATAGGAACTAATACTAAGACGAGGAAAGAAAGGTGTGAAATGAAAAAAGCAAAATTCATATTCATAGCTGGGGGCATCACGTCAGGTATTTTTGGCATCATCTCTGGACTATCGTGGGGATTTGGGCTCCTTTTCTTCAGTCACTTCTATAGCGAAATAATAGTCATGCAGCAAGTATTTCAAATGCTGTTCATCGCCACGGCGGTCGGGACGACCTTGGTGGGCGTGGGTTATATCCTTGATGAGATAACTCCAGCAATCAAGAAGTAAGGATCTGCCCGCCATCTTCAATCCTATGATTAAGAGTAATGCTGTCATTATGATATGCTTTGATCATAAGTGTACATTCTTCAATCGAATTGAGAAAACATCACTAATCCGGAGTTGGAAAAAGAAGTAAAAATCTTTCACTGACATCCTTTATTGATTTTTGTATCTTGGCTCCTGATGTAGTTGCGTGCATAAATCATTAATCTCATTTTTTAATTCCATCATTTTCATCTCCCGGTTCACCGTGATGATCTTATACCGCTCCAGTTCTTCGATTTTTTCTTTTAACGCCTGCTCCGCCATTTTACTCTCAGTGATATCCTCCATTGTGGTATAGACAGAAATCACGATACCGTTTTCATCAAACAAGAAGAAATCATGGGTCACAAAAAGTCTCTTCGCACCGGTTTTTGTTCGGTACTTCCGCTCATGACCATCAGTATATGATTTTCCATCAGATATCTTCTGTGCAAAGGACTGCTGAGCTTGCATCCTTTCGTTTTCAGAGATGAAATCGAAGATTGAATTCCCAAGGACCTCTTCTTTGGCATACCCAAATGTGTGACACCATTTCTCATTAACGTCAGTAATAATCCCGATTGGAGATAAGGTGTGATAGGGGACTGGTGCTTTCTCATAAAGGAGTTTGAATTTCTTTTCAGATTCTTTCAAGGTTTTTTCTGCTCGTTTCTGTTCGCTTATATCTTTGATAATTCCGATAGAACCAACGACTCTATCTTCATGATTTTTTAATACACTTAATGAAAGATTGACATCCAGTGGGTCGTTGTTCTTTCGCTGTATCTTTGTTTCAAGATGATGCTGCATTCCTTTTTGTCGTATATTTTGTGCTCTAATTTTTTGCCACTCCGTAGTTGGATAGAGATCCTGAACAGGTCTGAGGTATAGATCATCCTTCGTCATCCCCAGTAATGTCTCTGCATATTTATTCCAGGAAATTATTTTCTCGTTTTCATCAGTAAGGGTAATTGCGACAGCAGAATTATCAAAAATCGTTCTATACCTTTTCTCAGATTCTTTTAATTCCTTTTCCGCTTGTTTCTGCTCAGTAATGTCTTTGATAATACCAACTGAACCGACGATCTCGTCTCCAATTCCTTTCAGGATACAAAGGGAGATATCGACATCAAATGGTTCTACATTTTTTCGAAGCATCTTTGTTTCCATTCGATATCGGATTCCCTTCTGGCGAATATTTTCTTTACGTATTTTTTCCCATTCTTCCGGTGGATACAAGGAACTGACTGGTTTCATGAACAAATCTTTTTCCTGCACATTCAAGAGCTCTTCTGTGTATTTATTCCATGAAACGATACGCTCCTCGTTGTCCACTAACGTGATCGCAACCGAATAATTTTGAAAGATGGTTTCATATTTTTCTTGAGGAGTTACGAGATCAATAATGGTTCTTTTTGGCTCGTAATGAAAGTGTTCTTTGGTGTCTGTGGTAGTGTGTTCTTTTTGCTCAACGGTGTTGTTTGTAACCCCACTTTCGGTGCAACTCGTTGATTCTTGACTTTGAAGTTTTCCTAATCGTTCCTCTTCACGCAGGATTTTTACAATCTCAGGATCACCCTTCATCACACCACCTCAAAAAACAATAATTTAATAACATTTTATATCCCTCCTTTGTTCGTAAGATGAGAAGATTATTTTATTGACTGTCGTCAGTTTTGTTACTGTATCACATCCCATCTCATAGAGCGTACTATGAAATACTTTCGGTATATAAAAGATTACTCGTAAGAACCAAAGCCCCTAGTAAGAATTATTACAATGATTCCGTAAATTATTTTTTGAAAGAGTAAGGATAAACAGAGTAACAGAGAATATTTAGAAAAATAAATCTCGTATACCTATATCAATTCCTGATACATTTCTTAAATTATATTAAAGCAATCTTGATTTCGGATATTTTTACGAAAGCGACACCGTAATGAACATCAAACTTATTTCCTGTCCTTGTGAATATTACCTATATCGGTCACGCAACCGTTCTTATCGATACCGGATCGTGTAAATTCATCACCGACCCACTATTAGTAAAAAGGATCGCAAGGATCGGCCCAAAAAGAAAGGTACCACTCCAAGTTAAATCAGGTTCTCTTGAGGATATCGATTTTACCACGATATCCCATGGCCATTTTGACCATCTCGATCTCCGCTCACTGAAAATGATCGATCAAGATGTGCCTGTCGTGTGTCATCCGACATTGGAACGGATCGTTCGCAAAACGAAGCACAAACCCAGACCATTGAATAGATGGGAAAGCACAGAGATCAACGGAATAAAAATAACCGCGGTTCCTGCGTTTCATTTCTCGGCTCGACCTCCATTTCATTTTTCAAAAGATTATCAAGGGTACATCATTGAAGCAGAAAAAGTGTTGTATCATGCAGGAGACGGTGGAATGAATAATCATTTCAACGAAATAGGAAAGCGATTTGATATCGACATCACATTTCTCCCCATCGGGGGTTATAACCCATCATCGTATCGGAAATATCATTTGAACCCGGAGGATGCTCTAGATGCACTGGTGATGATGAACGCGAGTCTCCTTATCCCGATTCACTGGGGAACATTCATCCTCTCCCGTGAACCCATAGACGAGCCACCAAAAAGGCTGCTAGATTATGCGGAAAAAAAAGGTCTACAGCATCGGGTAAAAGTACTCCAGCCAGGAGAAAATACCGATTTACATCAAGAATGATGACGCTGGATGAAACGAACAGAGAGAAACCTTTAAATCCTCTATTTTATACACCCAACTGGAGGCACTGAATAGTATGTGGTTACAACTACGATTATATCTTTTGGTCGGAGCGATGTTTGCCATCCTTTATGGAATTCTCATCGGCATCGGCTATTATCTACAGATCACCGGACTAGCGTTCTATCTTCTTATTATTGGAGTTGCCGCAGGGTTTGTTCTTGTACAATATGCAATCGGACCGAAAATCGTCGAATGGTCAATGCGTGTCAAATACGTAAATGAACAAGAATACCCCAAGCTTCACCAGATGGTCGCAGAACTTGCAGAAAAAGCAGGATTACCAAACAAACCAAAGATTGGTATTTCACAACTACCAATCCCTAACGCCTTTGCGTTTGGGCGAACCAAAAAAGGCTCACGGGTCTGTGTCACAAAAGGACTTCTTGACTTATTAAACGAAGATGAGTTAAAAGCAGTCCTTGGCCATGAACTATCTCATATCAAACACCGGGATGTTGCCGTTATTACAATACTGAGTGTCATTCCGATGATTTGCTATATGATCTACATTACGTTTTTATGGGGCGGTATCGGCCGACGAGACCGAGACAGCGGGGGAGCAATCGCTATCGGGATCCTTGCCCTTGTCGTCTACTTCATCACCAGTCTTCTCGTGATGTACGGATCACGAATCCGGGAATATTATGCTGATCAAGGGAGCGCTGAGCTAGGAAATCAACCTCATCACCTAGCAACCGCACTCTATAAACTAACGGTGAGTACTGCAAGGACACCCAAGCAAGCATTAAAACAAACCGAAGGAATGAAAGCGTTTTTTATCAATGATCCTTCACGGGCAATGTACGAGGTTCGTGAGCTGAAGGACATTGACCTGGATATGAGTGGTACGATCGATCAGAACGAGCTGATGATGCTTTCTACAAAAAAAATATCGCTTAAGACCGGAGATAAAATCCTCGAAGTGCTCAGCACCCATCCCAATGTTGTAAAAAGAATCAAACATCTCGCTTCACTTTCAGCCACTTGAAAGGATTGTTACTATGAGAATATGGGACATCTCACCAGAAAAACTCTGTCGAAACCATTTGTTAGGTGAACACCGGGAGCTTCACGCAATCTGGTCAATTTTAATACATAACAAGAAAGGGTACGCGAACCACCCGGAGACACTCCGTTGGAAAGGAAAACAAAAAGCATTATATCTCAGACATGAACAACTCGTTGGGGAGATCCTTTTACGACAGTATCACCATCACAGTCCTCTTGATGTTACCTTTGCGACTGGCGAAGAACAACAGAATATATTTATCAACTCATACGAAGAACAAATACAACTGCTACAGAAGAAAAAATGTGGATGCAGAGTGTAATCTCCACCATTTTTTTAAAAAAAAAGAGGGGTGTGTCTACTTTTGTGCGATACCGCCCCATTTTGAGATAAATACAATTCCGAGCACAGAGACGACAGTTATGATGATTGCCACGATTATAGCAACAGCTGCGCCAGTCCACGTCGTTGGACCACCATCAAGCCAAAGTCCTGCGAGTTTCATTATACCAACTATGATATCTTTCCAGATTAAGGCTATGATAAATCCGAATGCTGCGGCTATCGCGACTGCTATTGTGCTCTTTATTTCTTTTATGCTTACCATTTTTCACCTCCTCACATTTGTTATTAAAACAAAAATAATCAGTAACTATTTAATGATTTCGAAAAGACCACTTTAGTCTAAATTTATTCAAGAGGGATGAGGTTTTTTCCATATAGGGTTCTTAAGGAGATAAGCGGCCATCCGATAAATAGGAGAAACAAGAGAAGGGTTGGAATTATACCAACATTGTCTATCAGAAAGGTCATCAACACCAATGGAATCAACAGTAGAGCAAGACCTTCATGGATCCCTTCATATCGAAGCATGATGTCTCTCTTCACAAGTGGTATTATAAGAATACGCCCGGTGGTAAAAATCATCATCAAAGCGACAAGGAGAAAACAAAGAATCGGGAGCGGAAAGCTGTTTATCATTATCAAGGTATATCCTAGAAGAAATGGTAAAAATGCCACGATGATGTGAACCATGTCTATGCCGAAGGCATACATAGTGAATATGACTGGTTTTTTCAGTTTATTTTGCACCACCTTTACGCCAAAGACAACAGGTGTCGTTCGAATCCCAAGTTTCGTATCAAATTCAACATCTTTTAAATTCGCAGACACACCTACGCTAAACACCCATTGCAGGAACCCGACACAAGCAATGATAAGAGCCAAGGGTGAAATAACATCAGAGACGGTCAATGCCCCGAACAACCCAAACAGGAACACTGCGGCCCCTAATACAAATTCCATTCCCGAGATACGTTTACTGTATTTGTTATAGAGAGACACAAAAAAGAAAGCGCCCAATAGAACAAAAAATGAGCGAAGAGAAAAGAAAAAGAAAGCGGCTAATATTACCGTGATAAAAAATGAACACAGAAAAAGAAACGCTGCATGGGATCTTGAAATAACTCCAGAGGTAAGAGGTCGTTGCACAACATATTTTGACTGACGATCAACCTCCATGTCGTAATAATCGTTTTGGACAAACGTAAACACATGGGCTAGTAATCCGATAATCAACAATATCGAAAGGTGAAGTGCATTAAAATCACCATTACATAACGCTCCAAAAACAGGTGTGAACCCTAAAAAAAGGATGCCGTATGGCCGAATAAGCTTAACGTATTCTTTTACGACTCCCACGATCCCAAATCCTCTCTAGATGAGTATCTCCACCCACTTCCCCTGCCCTTCCCACAGCCGTAGTGAAGCCAATGGCAACTTTCCATTCAACTGTACAGATATCCATTCAAGAATATGTTCAGCGGTCGGGTTTTCAAAAAGTTCATTTAACGCCTGATGATCAAGTTTTTCAATGACAGCAGATTCAACAATTTCCTTCATTTTTGCGAAATCTATCACCATTCCATCTTTTTTGACACCGCCTTCGATGACGATTTCTAACTTATAGGTATGGCCATGGAGTTGTTCACATTTCCCTTTATAATGAGGGATATAATGCGCAGCTTCAAAGTAAAATTCTCGACATAGTCTCATGAGCAGATTCTCCTTTTTGTTTGTGTAGAGAATAGAAACGAGGAATATAAACGTCATCTATTTGTGGAGAATAACTTTCTGAACCCGGGGATGACTTTCATACAGACCCCATATCGAATTTTTCAGTACGGGATGGATAAAATCCGGATTGAGATCCATCATTGGCTGCAGAACAAATAGTCGTTCTTGTATAAACGGATGAGGAATGACTAGGTTTTTAGTTTTTACGACAAGGTCTCCGTAAAAAAGGATGTCGATGTCGATGATCCTAGGTCCATTTTTCAGTGTTTTTTTTCGCCCCAGTTTTTGTTCAATATCTTTGAAGGAAGATAACAGTTTTTTTGGATCAACCCCGGTTTCAATCTCAATGACACAATTCAGAAACCAGTCTTGTTTGATATTTCCGACCGGCTCAGTGAGGTACAGATGAGATATTTTTTTTATCTCATATAACTCGGAAATGAAGGCGAGTGCATTGTTGATATTTTTTTCTTTATCACCTATGTTTGACCCAAGACCAGCATACACAATCGTCATTAGGCGCCTCGAATCGCATCGACGATTTGTACTGCTCGTTTACATTCATTCACATCATGGACCCGCACGATGTGCGCTCCGTTCAATATAGCTACGGTGACCGCAGCTAACGTTCCCTCAAGACGTTCTTTTACCGGTAGACCCGTGATCGTTCCGATGAAAGCCTTCCGTGATGGTCCGATAAGAATCGGACAACCAAGAGTCTTGAATGCCCCAAGGTACTTCAATATCTGGAGGTTGTGCTCGACTGTTTTTCCAAAACCAATCCCTGGGTCGATAATGATCTGCTGGATACCTTCTTTGCGAGCATAGGTTATCTGTTCTTGGAAGAAGGTGGTAATCTCTCCGATCACATCTTGATATACCGGGTTCTGCTGCATGGTTTTAGGTGATCCTCGCATATGCATAAGGACGACAGGGACATCATGCTTTATTGCAATCTTCCGCATATCCGGGTTTGTCAACCCGGTGATATCATTAATGAGATGCGCACCAGCGCTCAGACACACGTCCGCAACCCGGGGTTTATACGTATCGATAGAAATAGGGACAGAAACCTCATCTACGAGCCGCATCACCACTGGTAAAATTCTAGCCAGTTCTTCTTTTTCAGATAAAGGCGCTGAGCCGGGTCGTGAACTTTCTCCCCCGATGTCAATACAGTCAGCACCATCAGAGACCATTTTTTTCCCCTGCGCAACCGCTGTATCCGCATCAGCAAAAAATCCACCGTCGGAGAATGAGTCTGGGGTTACATTGAGGATCCCCATTATCAGGGTTTTTTCAAATCGTAAGGTATATTCCTTGCAGATAATCGGTGATAATGCTTGCATCGTTCTTCCAATATGAGGACGACCTATTAAAAACCAATGCGTAACCCCGTGTTCAATCATAAAAAAAAATCAATAATGCTGAGATTGTACAATAATGGCATTGGTGCATCCCCATTTTTATACATGTAAATATATAAATGGATAACGCCTGTACAACAAGACTTTATAAGGAGCAAAACAACCCTTCATTGCATGATAGTAATCGGACTTTTATCGACAGAAGAAGAAGCCCAGGAAATTCAGTTTATCGCAAAAATATGCACCGTCGAAAATCGTATCCGTTACCTCGTTCACGTAGAAAGGATTAAACACCTCGTCAACGAACAAAACAGAACGTGACGCAAAGTACAAAAACACCCATATTGTTCCCCAAATTACATGACAGTCCTGATGATTTCTTCAACTGAGGACCCTGCCAGTATAAATATAAAAAACAGTCTTTTAGAACAAACAGCCTGGGAGGAACACGGAACTTTTTACAACACCCCAGTTTTCAGACATACGACGATGAAGAATCTTGTTATTGTAACTGTCCCTGATAAAAAAATACGACATGAAAACATCGACAATGAGGTAAAAGAACAACTTCACCTCAACCCAAGGATAGCAATCTTTTTGTCAAGACATCGCAGTAAAATGGAGCAGCCAACGCTCACGGTGCATCCCATTGGCAATTACGGTGACGCGGAGTTCGGTGGACAACCAAAAACCCTAGTTCCTGCAGCACCACGAATGATGACCCATCTTCTTCGACTCATCAAAAAAAACCTTCAACCAACAGATTTAAAATACCAAGTCTGCTATGAAGTTACCCACCATGGGCCCTTCCTGAAGATCCCCACGCTGTTTGTGGAGGTTGGCAGCACCGAGGTCCAATGGCAACAAAAAGAACCTGCATCGATCATTGCGACATCACTGTTGGAACTCCTTACAACTTATAATTATGAAGAAGAATTTCCAAAGGACATCCCGGTTATCCTGGGGATCGGCGGGGGACACTATGCACCACGATTCACCGATGTAGCATTTCAGAAAAAAGTCGCTTTTGGTCATATGATACCATCCTACCATATCGATTCTGGAGCCATCGATTGGGGAATGATCGAACAGACAATGCAAGCTACGCCAAACGTATCTGGTGTCTATCTTCATAAGAAAGCGCTTAAAAAATCACAGGTGACTCAATATAAAAATTGGTTTGAGGAGAAAGGAATACCCATTATTTCAAGTACAGAACTACAAGCTTTATAATTTGTTTTTCTTCAAGGGATACTCTGTTATGAAGTCATCAAAAAACACTTGTTTAAAATTAATGATTTTTCCGTCTTTAACATCGATGCCATCTTTTTTTAATCGTCGTATCTTGTCATCAATTCCAAGACCAAATCCCCCGAGACTTCCATCAGATTTGACTATTTTAAAACAGGGCATGGTATCTGCATCTGGATTTTTATTCATATATTTTCCAACGGCTCTCGCGTATCTTTTATTTCCAAGAGCTTTTGCAACAGCACCATAGGTTGAAATGCGTCCAGCAGGTATTTGTCTCACAAGATAATAGGTGTATTCGGAAAGATTCATATGGGGAAATAAGCTATGGGCTGCAAATAGTTTTCTTTTCAATTCAGGAAGAAGATGAACAAAATAAAATTCTTAGGAACTGCCGGCGCACGCTTCGTGGTAATGAGACAGCTGAGGGCATCCGGTGGAATCTGGTTAACACTTGATGATACACACGTGATGATCGATCCAGGTCCAGGTGCGCTTGTTCGTTGTCTATCCAGCAAACCAAAACTCGACCCGCGGGACTTAGACGGAATTATACTAACGCATCGTCATCTTGATCATTCCAATGACATCAACATACTGATTGAAGCGATGACTAACGGGGGATTTAAGAAAAAAGGCGTGGTGTTCGCTCCAAGGGATGCTTTGGAATGCGATCCGGTCATCCTGAAATACGTTCGAGAGCAGGTCGATCGCATCGAAATTCTCAAAGAAAAAGGAAAATACCAAATAGGGAACATCTCTTTTGAAACACCAATACGGTTGAAACATGGGGTTGAAACGTATGGTCTGAACATCAGAGGAAAAAACATCTCAATTTCTCTGATCACCGACACCGATTATTTTACAGGCCTTGCCTCACATTTTTACGGAGACATCCTCATTGTCAATGTCGTGATGTTGGAGGATAAAAGCAGCATTGAACACCTCTGTTTACAAGAAGCTGAACAGATCATTATCGCAAACAAACCACGACTTGCGATTCTGACGCATTTTGGAATGGGCATGGTGAAAGCAAAACCATGGGAGATTGCAGAAGAACTTACTAAAAAGCTTGATATCCCCGTCATCGCCGCTCGTGATGGCATGGAAGTTGATATCGACCAGTATAAAAAATAGTTTTTAATTTTCAACGACGAGCTTAAAAAAAAAAAATGATCATGTCGCGGATGCTTTTTTCCTATCTTCTCTGGTTCCACTGTGTTGTTGAAAAACATGCTTTTTCAAATTGTCTGGCTAGAGTTTCTTCTTCTTTCGTGAGTGATCCTTTTATCAATTCGATATCAAATTCATCCTCAAAACCAATCTTCAGTGCGTCTTCCACCTCTTCAAAACCTATCTTTTTTCCTAAAACATGCTGTATTGATGTCACTCGCTGTTTCACATCTTTGATAAGTTTATCTTTTATCTTTTCATTTGGGACCTTCAGCAAGGAAAACATGGTATCCACATCGACATCCATAAGGATGGTCCCGTGCTGAAGAACCGTGCGTTCTTTACGTGTCTGTGCGTTCCCGGAGATTTTTTTTCCATTCACAAGGAGATCATTTATAGGAGCGTAGGTGCTGGAAATTCCTAGATGTGTCAATCCCTGTATCAGTGCGTTACAAATCCGTCCGTAACTCTTTAAAATATTTTTTGGTATGGCAGGATGATTCTCTGGTATTATGATGCTGTAGGTTACTTCTTTATCATGAAACACCGCACCGCCGCCAGTGATTCTCCGCACGCAGTCTACACCAAGCCTTTCACATGTCAAGATATCGACTTCATCGGTCAAACTCTGGAAATACCCGATAGAGATAGCTCGGGGGACCCATCCGTAAAATCGTAGGGTGGGAGGGACTTTTCCCTTGCTATTTGCCACCAGTATCGCACGGTCTATCGCCATATTTGAAAAAGCAGTGTTGAAACCTGTTTTAAGCAGTCGCCATTGTTCTTTCATGGTTTACACATCAGGATCCCTTGCGTCAAACCTTCCGCATCAACGCCAATGAATTGAATATGATCTTCGCTAATGATCGCCTGTATCTTCTCTAGTAAGTGCTTTTGTTCCAGCACGGTGCCACGTATTTTTTTTTCCATTGCCTCGATAGCTTCTTCCGGATACGCAAAAAAATCTCCAGCAATCCGAATAGTCATTATAACATTGTTCTTTTCGTCGTACTCTAAAGAGATTTTCAGAAGTTTACCTTGCGGTATCTTATAGACAGAGTGAGCTTGCATAGTCTGTACGCGTATTCAATGGTTATCTTATAAAGTTCCCCATTTACATCCTGCTACGATAAGGCGTTCTGCGCATGATAGGAACTACGAACAAGCGGTCCTGATTCGACATGGACAAAACCTAGCTGAAAAGCAGATTTTTTTAGCTCTGAAAACTCTTCTGGTGTATAATATTTTTTCACCTCGGCATGACCCCGCGTCGGTTGTAAATACTGCCCTATGGTGAGAAAATCAACACCAGCGGCTCTCAGATCATGGATTGTTGCTAATATCTGCTCTGTTGTTTCTCCTAAACCAACGATGAGACCGGACTTCGTTGGAATTCTTTGCTCTTTCGTTTTTATCGTTTTCAACACATCAAGACTTCGCTGGTAGCCCCCTTGGGGTCGAATCAAGGGAAATAGATCCTCCACCACTTCAATATTATGGTTAATCACATCTGGAGCAGCATCAATTATTTTCTGTATTGCTTCATTATTTCCTCTGAAATCTGGGATCAACACCTCGATTTTGCAGTTGTTATTCAACTGCCGAATCTCTTTTACGGTTTTCGAAAAAACACTAGCACCTCCATCGTTGAGATCATCCCGTGTCACCGATGTTATCACCACATACTTCAATCCTAACGTTCGAACACTTTCTGCGATGTCAGAAGGCTCATGATCGTTTAGTATACTTGGGGCTCCATGCGTCACATTACAGTATCGACAATCTCTGGTACAGACGTTCCCCAGGATTAAAAAAACAGCGGTGCCTCCTCCAAAACATTCAGCGATATTCGGACATCTTGCTTCTTCGCAGATTGTATGCAGCTTCGCGGTCCGTAGGAGAGTTTTTACTTTTGAAAAATTTTCTCCACCACCAATTCGCACTTTCAGCCAATCAGGATGCCGTCTCATCAGGTCTGATGAAAAAACAATGGTGTTTATAACGCTGTTGTCTTTTATTCCAAGGGCATCAAGACTGTTCTACACGCCCATGGTGACCCGCAGCAAATCCCTTAACCCTGGTGAGACACCAAGGATGAAGATGCCGATTTTGAGGAGATTGACTAACCGTGAATACTTCTCTAGCTCTTTTTTATAGACCACATCAAAGACGTAGATCACCACGATAATCAGGATGAATTTGACAATGGGGAAGAGCGGCGGCCATAGCTCCATGAGGCCATTTGAAGCAGGGTGCTTCTCAATATACGACGGTAATCCGAACTGCAAGGGATCATAGATGCTTATGTAGCTTGTAATTCCATCGATCAGATGTCCTGCTAGCATCGAGAGGTTCAACGGATTTTTATACACTACGATAGACTCGTGTTTTCGATAGACCCACGCAATCAGATTTACTATCGTTATGATGAGGGCAACAATTCCGATAACCAGCAATAAAACATTCACATAATTGCCGTAAGAGCCGCTCCATTGACCACCTGTGATCCATCGTCCGATAAGGAAAAAACAGGGGAGGACGACGAGCAACCCGCCTGAGAATATGACGGTATTTACGGTCATTGTCTGTTTTTTTATAAAACGATACAGAAGAGGCAGAAACGCAACAACAGAAAGAAGGAAAAAATAACCAGGCTCAATAATCGAAGCACCATAGTGGATTCCAAGAACCCAAAGCAGTGTATAGAACCCATCGATGAGGACAAACACTGAAAGAAGAATACACAAAGTTTTCCCTCGGGTAAATGCTTTTTTTGATAGATAATACCCTAAAAAAAGAAAGATCAGCACATAGAGTGTCGTCTGAAAGTAAATCAGCGGCGATATGAACCAGTATACCAAAGGATCAGCAAAATAGCTGGTATCCTCCAAGACGCGTGTGACTGGACCAAACAGGATATACGGAAATAGTGCGAGACAGAAATACCAGTCGATACTGATTTCAAGTTTTTTCAAAAGTTTGTATAATCCGTACAGAGCACAGACAAGAATTATTCCGTAGGTTATCTCCGAAAGAAGGGTATAGCCTTCCTGTGCGACAACACCATGAAAGGCGACCTGATGGCCTGACGCATCAGCGACCACTGGCCCCCAGTAATATTTCCAGATCCACTGGTCGTAAATCAGGGTTGGTGCCAGGAGATATCCAATGACAATCACCGCTATGATTCCAAGAAAAATACCAAGGATTACTCCTCTTTTCTGTCGTGCAGAAATCGTTTGAAGATTCATTTGCTCAGGGCTAAGAAAAAGACCATATATTAATTTACCCACCCTCTGCCTGTGTATGACAATTATTATAAAGGAAAAAAATCATGTATTATGTAGGGGAAATACTATGAAGAAGACAATTTCAATTCTCGGTGTGGTTTTATTACTCCTGCCAATCGCTTCAATGACCACTGGTATAAGTGGCACTGCTTATGAAACGCCTGCGTTACCAGCTGCATTTAGCTGGCGAAATATCAATGGAACCGATTATACCACCTCCATTAAAGATCAGTCACCAGCACCAACCTGCGAGGCTTTTGCTATTTGTGCGGTCTTGGAAACAAAAATGCAATACCAACTCAAGGAACGCTACAACCCGGATCTTTCTGAAAATCACCTATATTTCTATGCGGGG
The DNA here is from genome assembly GCA_003942085.1 of Thermoplasmata archaeon. Taxonomy (GTDB): domain Archaea; phylum Thermoplasmatota; class E2; order DHVEG-1; family DHVEG-1; genus SM1-50. The sequence continues at coordinate 22,244 of DQIQ01000001.1, forward strand.
GGAAGTATTCAGGAAGGATATGTCAGTATCGTTGATGCTGCGAACTATCTCATGGAGTATGGCGTCCCCGATGAAGGGTGTTTTCCTGATCCTCATCGCGCGTTTGATTACCCCTTTGAAAGTCTCCCCGGATGGGAGAATAGAACCGTCAAAATTACCGGATGGGGCTGGGTCGACCATAATATCAGTGCCATGAAACAGGCGTTGATCGACCATGGACCGCTCATCATCTGCATCCATTTCTGGAAAGATTTCTTTCACTACTTTGGAGGGGTGTACAAACACCATGAAGGAAACCATGCTGGAGGCCATGTCGTTGCTATCGTTGGGTATGACGACAGTAAGAACTGTTGGATCGTAAAAAACAGCTGGGGCGTAAAATGGGGAGAAGACGGGTGGTTCCGCATGTCCTATGATGCTGACATGATCGCGGATTGGTATGGGAATAACACCGGAGTGATGTACATCGACGGTGTGCATGGAAACCTCAAACCAGATGCACCGAAAGTCCACCTAGAAGCTCCGCTCTATTATCATACGTATTTCTTTGGAAGAGGAATCCCGACACTTTTGAAAAAACTCTCCATACAGACAGCAGCTGCACGTATTCTTGGGCCGCTCACCGTACAAGTCACCGCTGAAAACACCACTACCGTAGAATTCCTCCTTGACGATGTCTCGCAATCCATCGATTCGGAAGCACCATTTACCTGGGCGCTCCGAGCATCACCTGGTCTGCATACCCTTAGCGTGAAAGCGACCAATGCTCATAATATCTCCTCTCTTGATATGGAAGATATCTACGTGGTTTTCTAATAAACAACCATTCCATGGAAACAATATCGAGAGAAAACAGGTTTATACCCAAAAAAAATAAAGGTATTTCCCGACATTCTGGTGATATCTCCCCCTGTTAGCTTATTTTCATATTATCCTGTTGAATAACCGACGTTTCTTTATATACTATTAATAATGACAGGGTTACGACCCAGAAGAAAATATAATAAACCAGTAGTTTACTCACCTGAGTCCACCATGGAGCGATTTACTAAATTCAAAACTATGATTTTCCCCAGGGAAGTCATCGTTGGTCATAATACGACCGATCAGATCAAAGGAATCTGCAATCACCTTTCGCCAAGTAATAATGTGCTGCTCGTCTGCGATAAGAACACCAAAAAAATATCTGGTGATCGAATCGAAAAGATCCTTGCTGGTGCAGGGTACGAAGTCAACATGGTTGTCCTTTCGCTCCCCTTGATAAAACGGGACGTGCTCCCGGCGTGGCCTACGATCAGAGAAGTCAACATCGTTATTAAAGAAGCCAAGAAGACCGGCTCAGATTTCCTTCTGGGCGTGGGTGGCGGCTCTGTCATTGATGTCACGAAATGCGCAACCTATGAGCTTTCTATGAATTTTGTGAGCGTCCCCACCTCAGCCTCGCATGACGGGATGGCTTCGCCACGTGCCTCGCTGAAAGACAAAAAAGGATCCATCTCAAAATCAGCGGTATCTCCGATGGCGGTCCTGGCTGACACCGCGGTCATCATGAAAGCCCCCTATCGCATGCTTGCCTCGGGGTGTGCTGATGTGATATCAAATCTCACCGCAGTCAAAGACTGGGAGCTTGCCCATCGACTAAAAGACGAAGAATTCAGTACCTTTGCTGCCTCCCTTTCAATGACATCGTCTCAACTGTTACTTGACAAAGCAGAGGACATTCGTACGGGTCTTGAAGAAGCGGTCTGGCAGGCAATAAAATGCATGGTCGTTTCAGGTGTTGCCATGAGCGTTGCTGGTAACACCCGTCCTGCGTCTGGTGCTGAACATATGTTCTCTCATATGCTTGATTCCATCGCACCAGGAAAAGCACTCCATGGGGAACAGTGTGGAGTTGGCTCAATCATGATGATGTATCTCCATGGAGGAGACTGGCAGCTGATCCGTGATGCATTAAAAATGATCGGAGCACCAACCACCGCAAAAGAACTGAACATCCCAAAGAAAAAAATCATCCAGGCGCTTATGGGCGCGCAGAAGATACGCCCGGACCGTTATACGATCCTTGGTGAACTCGGGCTCACCGAGGACGCAGCAAAGAAACTTGCGAAGATAACAGGAGTGATCTAATGGTTCTTGTGACTCTCGTCGGTGAACAACTTGCCAGAGAAGGTGAAGAATTCATCTATCTTGGTTCCAACAGCGAATGCAGAAACTGTCAATTGAAAACCGTATGTTTTAATCTCAAACCAGGAAGAAATTACCGGATTACCAAGCTACGGGACAAATACCATGACTGTGCAATCCATGAAGGAAAGGTCATCGTCGTAGAAGTCGAAGAACTCCCGTTGACCGTTGCTATCCCACAAGAACGTTCAGAGGGGACAACGACAACTGTGGAAAAAAAAGAGTGCAAGAATATCGGGTGTGACGCATTTGGGATTTGTACAAATACCGCACTTCAAAATGGTAAAACCTATACAATTAAGAAAGTGTATGAAAAAATAGAATGCCCCAGACACCATGAGTTATATAAGGTGGACGTCACCGATTAATTTCAAATAAACGGCTTGCTTGTCCACTCTGTTCTTTTATTCATACGTCAAAAAAAGGGAAAAAATGAAGAAGAATTAAACCTTTGCTTCGTTCTTCAGAATTTTTACTTTATCTAGTTTCTCCCAGGTAAAATCAGGGTCTTCCCGTCCAAAGTGACCATAGGCAGCGGTATTCTTAAAAATCGGCCGCCTCAAATCAAGTTGCTCTATGATATCAGCGGGTTTTACAGGGAAAAATTCTCTAATGAGAGCTTCGATAGCATCAAGCGAGATTTTATTTGTACCAAAACAATCGATGTTGATGGAAACGGGCTCTGCGACGCCGATTGCGTAGGCAAACTGGATTTCACATCTCTCTGCTATCCCTGAGGCGACAATGTTTTTTGCGATATATCGGGTTGCATACGCAGCACTGCGATCAACCTTGGTTGGGTCTTTTCCGGAAAAAGCGCCGCCGCCATGTCTGCCAACACCTCCATAGGTATCGACAATAATCTTCCGTCCGGTCAAACCAGCGTCCGCATAAGGACCACCACGGATAAATGCACCGGTTGGGTTGACATGATAAATAGTATCCTTATCGATCCAATCCTTACAGATGGGTTTAATCACTGTTTCAATCACATCCTTTCGTATCCGGTCATGAGAAACACCGCCATCGTGCTGGGTGGATACGACAATCGTATGAGCCCGTATGGGTTTTCCTTTTTCGTCGTATTCGATTGAGACCTGTGATTTCCCGTCAGGCCGCAGGTATGAAATCCTATTGGCTTTCCTCATTTCGGATAATCGTTTGGTCAGTTTATGCGCAAGAAGGATAGGCAAAGGCATGAACTCCTTGGTTTCATTACACGCGTACCCATACATCATTCCTTGGTCACCAGCACCTTGTTCTTTATGCAGACCTTTTCCCGCGGTGACCCCTTGGGAGATATCAGGGCTCTGTTCTGTGATCTGAACCCACACGGAACAGGTTTCCCATTCAATGCCATATTCAGACTTGGTGTATCCAATTCCTTTGATGGTATCGCGGACGATATGGGGGATGTCGATGTAGGCTTCAGTGGTCATTTCACCAAAGATCATGACCCCTCCGTTCTTGGTCGCAGTCTCAACGGCAACCCTTGAGTTTTTATCCTGTCTGAGTGCTTCATCAAGCACCGAATCAGATATCAGGTCACACATTTTATCTGGATGTCCTTCGGTTACAGATTCTGAACTTATGATACTCTTTCGTTTTGCCATACACTCACCCAATAAAGAAACCATTGTATATGGAATTCCACAACCAGAAGTAATTTATTAAGTTTATCACAGAAGAAATGGATGTGGAAAAAAAATAAAAAAAGAAGGATGCTTATCCTATTTTTCTTGTGGTAGTCCACATGTCGTCTTCGATGGACCCGTAGATATCCTCATCAGAGATATTCTTCGGCTGTTTCTTATCAACAATGAGCGCGCTACGCTCCGAGCCAATCTCTTTGGAATATCGGGCGATCGTATCTTTTTTCAGACGCCAGTAGTGGGTACGCCATTCCCGACCATCATATAGTGTGGTTTCTTCCCGCTCGGTCGTCAGCATGCCCTCTTCTTCGAGGATATAGAATAGCTGCCGATCTTCGGGATCGAGCACGTTGTCGATGACACGGTCATCAAACCCGAAAATATCCATGACGAACCCTGCATCACGTCGCGCTTCCTCAATGTCGATACCCACACGATGGGCTATTGCTTTTGATAAGTCATCTAGTGTGATAATTGTCATAAAAATTTCCTTCCATTACGTTTTCATAGCCTTTTCTGATCGCTTCCTGCCTTTGATTTTCTTAAATAATTCGCCATATATCTGTACGGACCTTATATATATAACTTTCTCCATTTGCAGGTTTTTTATTGTTTTTTAAGTCAAAAATATAAAAAAAGAGGCGTTTAAGCTAAAATAGAGGGTGCTTGATACTCTTGATGGTGTGTGAATGGAGCCTTCCCTTCAGAAACGATTACTACAGAGACTACTCGATCTTGAACGAAAGGAGCTTTCGACGTTCCATGTTGTAATGCTGCCTGATTTCTTTGTCGATCATTTCGTCTCGTTTGATACGGTTGATAAGACCTGTAATTCGATCAAAACGGTTGCAGCACAAGGAGGCGGTAACATTCCAGGGCGTGCACAGCAGATTCATCAAGGAGGAAACGCGGCAAATACCGCACTAGGCCTAGCGTGTCTCGGGATGAGTTCTCATTTAATCTGTCAAACCAACAAACTTGGTTTACACCTTCTTCAATATTTTTTAGGAAAGGACCAGGTGGACCTTTCAGGGGTCAGAACCGATGGGAAGCTTGCAATCACTACCGCCCTTGAGTTTCGTGAACAATATGCAAACATTATGCTTGGGGATCCTGGATCAGTTGCTACATTTAGCTATGATCTGCTGGATGATCATAGTCTTGAGTTGATTACATCAGCGAACCTTGTTGGAGTGACGAACTGGAATCTGAATGGCTTCGGTACCGATCTTGCTTGTAAGGTCTTTGAGATTGCAAAAAAACACAAGGTACGGACATTCTTTGATTCAGGTGATCCCTCCCCCAGAGTCCAGGACATTCCTGATTTAATGGAAAAGGTCCTGATGAATTCTCAGATGGATATCTTCGGGCTTAATGAAAACGAACTGAATTATTACAGTATGCGTACAAACAAAACACAAGTGGAGATGATCGCCGCAGCAGAATCTTTAAAAAAGAAGATTCCGGCACGTATTGATTTTCATACCGCTCTGTTTTCTTGTTCGGTACACAATACATCTACCGTTGTTCCGACCGCCCCCCTCCAAACAATATATCGAGTCACCGGTGCGGGAGATTCGTGGAACGCAGCAAATATATTTGCAGACCTTTTGGGGTTTGCAGATGACGAACGATTGTTGTTTGCGAACATATGTGCCGGGCATTATATTTCTTCACCCGACATTGTCCCATCGACGATTGACACAGTCATTAATTTTATTAAAATGAATCTATAAATTAACAATTTTATGTAATACTCTCCCTAAAAATATTAGAATTTTATCGGAAGGTTTTTATACAATATATATTAATTCTATAAAAAAATTTATATACTATCTCTCCTTACCAAATGCAGAATGGGGGAGGCAAAAATTTTTTTAATCTCTCCTCACCACCTTCAAACTTCCCCATTCTCTCCTTATTCACTAGGAAAACAAAATCCGTTCTACTTTTTTTGCAACGGCTTTTCGATATTTTTCATCAGTAATAAGCATAAAAGCCCAGTCCGGAGATATGCGTGAACGAATTGCTTTGGCTATCGGAGTAAACTCATCTAATGTTTTCAATTCATCTCGGTCGATGACCTGGATATCGGTGTTGTTAATCCGAGGCTCTGCCCTCAACAATTCAGGTCGGGGGATATCAATAATGATATGACCCTTGGGGATACGGAACGCCTCTTCCAACTCACGTTCTTTTTGGCGTCGCACTGAGACATCTTCAAGCCGCTTGACGACCTTGATTCCATCCTTATCTAAATCAAGGGGTGAGACCGCGAATGCCTGTTTGAAGAGTTCACGATATTTCAGACGTGTGACGATCTCCTGCTGAAACCGCCCCATGCCCTTCAGCGATATCATAATCTCAGCATCGGTCATCCGGAAAAACTCAAACGGCTCGGCATCTGGTATTTCTTCAAGAGCTTTGGACAACATAAGTTCCGGGATACGCACCGTCTTATGAAAATACACCGATGAATACATCAAAGCACGTGCCATGAGAATGTTTTCAACGACATTCACCCCTTTGCGCATCATCGTCAAATTCCCCTTATATATCATCATTGTTCTCAAGAGACGCTGAAGGTCAATCATCCCGTACGCGACACCGGTATAGTAGGCATCACGCATGAGGTAATCTAACTGATCGACATCGATGGTACTGTTCAAGAGCTGACTGAGATATGATTTCTTTGATAGTTTCCCCCGGATGATGTTGACAATTTCTTTTTCATTTACCTGATGCTTATTGAGGATTTCATGAACGGAGGGTGCGGAAATGAACGGTCTTTCTGTCGCATCCAAAACATCATAGGTCCCAAAAATCAGTTTCTCGGTAAGATCCACATGATCAACGCCAAATCGCTGCAACAGAATCGACTCCAAGGTATGCGAGAACGGACCGTGACCAATATCGTGCAATTGTGCAGCACAGGTCAGCAATTTTTTTTCCGTTTCTTTCAAACCAAGGATATCCGCAATCTGAGACGCTATCATGGAGCTGCCTAAAGAGTGCTCAAAACGAGTATGATGCGCACCAGGGAATACAAGGTGGGCAAACCCGAGTTGTTTGATGTTATGGAGGCGTTGCACCTCAGGAGTCTCTAGTAAATCAACCAGACATCCAGTGATTTTAATATCACCATGAATCGGGTCTCTGACGATTTTATGATCTTCAACCATGTGTTTTCTAGAGCAGAAAAAGAAAAAGAGTTGATATAGTTTTGTCACTCAGATCAAGCATCCAAGATAAACTATAAAACAAACAAAATCATTAAGCATCTCAATAATAGTAGGAAAATAAACAATCACTTGTGAGGTGTCCTTATTACAAAACCAATCCTGTTTTCCTTGGAGCAATGCATCAAATGCCAAGAAACAAAAGAATTGCTCGCCGGGAGAGAAGATGTCGATATCGTTACCTTCCCTCATGACCTGAATCAGTGGCGCGAGGAGGATTTTAATTTAGCAAAATCCCATGACGTATTTGAAGACCTCCAGAGAACCGCACCAATCCTCTGGCTTGACGGAGAAAAAAAAATCGGATATCTGAGAATACGAAAGTGGCTCCAAGACACCTTTAAATAAACCGCTTTTTACCCCTTTTTTATCCAAATATTAATTAGGGAGATATTGCTATTCGAAAACAAATGGATACTCTTGAAACGTTAAAAATGAAAAAACTTGAGCAACTAAAGAAGCAGTATATGAAAGGAGGGAAAACCATGGAAAAAAAAATACCAGACACCCCAATCCATCTTCTTGATGCCGATATCGATGAAACAATAAAAAAATTTCCAACGATTGTGATCGACTGTTGGGCTCCCTGGTGCGGCCCCTGCCGTATGATCGGGCCAATCATTGAAGAACTTGCAAAAGAGATGAAGGGAAAAATCATCTTTGGAAAGTTAAACGTTGATGAAAACCCTCTCACTTCGATGAAGTATAAAATCATGAGTATTCCGACCATGCTCGTGTTTAAAAACGGATCTTTAGTTGATCGTTTCGTTGGCGCAATGCCCAAAGAAATGCTCATGCAGAAATTAAAACCGTTTCTATAGCGATTTGTCCGGTGATGACGATTTCAGCAATAAAAAAGCTATCTGTTACCTTCCTTGTTTTTCTTTTTGTTTTTCTCAGCATTTTTACTGGTTGTACAGAAAAAAAAGGTAATGCTGGTGAGGATTTTTCGTTTACAACCTTGGACGGTAAGATGAAACATCTAAATGATTTTTATGGGAGAATTATTGTCCTTGATTGCATGGCAGTGAACTGCCAACCCTGTATGTTTCAAATGTTCGAGCTAAAAAAAGTATCAGAAAACTATTCAACAAATAATGTCACAATCCTTTCGATAGATGTCTGGGTATCAAGTGGAGAAACCGCATCCATGCTTCAAGACACTATCGATGCTTTCAAAAACCAGGTTAACATGACGTTAGACTGGACGTTTGGACTGGATGATCCGCAAGGAACCATTCAAAACACTTACGCTTCAGCGGGAGTACCTACTCTCTATATCTTTGATAAAAAGGGAAATATTTATTACTCCCACGTGGGTTATGAAGATTATTCAGCGCTTGCATCTCAGCTTGATCAGATGCTGAGCAAAGTATAAATAGGACATTAGGGAGATATGAAGACTATGACAAACAACAGAAGAATATCGATAATATTTCTCACGACAATTATTTTAGGAACATGCATTGCATCGGTCACTGCGACAGACCCGACGATTGGATCGGTCACGATTACCCCAAATGAACCAGCACCTCAATCATCTGTTAACTTTTCAGTAAACATCGTAGGGGACGGGATCTCAGCGGTATATCTGCATTATAAAGAGTGCAATGTTCAAATTTGCAAGGTTTTTAATAACATCTCGATGACAAAATTGTCGGGTAACACCTATGAAAAAAAGATAAAACTCACGTGGGATGAGGCTACCTACATTACGTATAATTTCGAGATCAATAGCAATGGTGTGTGGACGAAAACCGAGTATGTGAATGTCTCACTCAAACCAGTGACAAACGATGATGGAAACAACACAAATAATAATAAACAACCAGGTTTTGAAATTCTTTTCTTCGTCGCAGCAGTTGGTGTTAGCGTCATCATATTAGGAAGAAAGAGATCCCGATGAAGTTTCAGCTGAAACGTCTATACTTTCAGATTATTCTCTTTTTTACAGCAAATCTGGGCGCTGTCGGTCTAAAGACCGGGTTTTGCTACCCGTTCTTCTACTGTCAAGCCTGTCCTGCTGCCACTTCCGCATGCCCCATACGAGCATTGGAAAACAGTGTCTACAAACAGAGCTTCGAGTGGAGATTTTTACTCTATCCGCTCCTTATCATCGGATTTTTTGGAATTACGACAGGGCGAGCTATCTGCGGCTGGGCATGCCCGATCGGAGTATTGCAACGAGGAACAGGCCGTGTTGCACGAAAAGTAAAAAGACATCCTATCGCGCAGAGACTCGGAGCACATAGTGTGGAGAAATATCTCCGGTACACAAAGTATTTTATGTTGATTGTATTTGTTTTCTTGACCTCGCTGCTCATTGGATTTATCTTCACCGACATCTGTCCGGTCGGGATGCTAGTGGGAACTTTCCCGATTTTGATTCTGAACCCGGGGAAGTTTGTGCCAAATTATTTTTTCCCAGTAGCCCTTGTTATTTTCGTTCTATTTATCACACTTATCTTCATTATTGAACGCGGATGGTGCCGATATTTCTGCCCGGTTGGTGCAATGCTTGGTCCGTTCAATAAAATAAGCATGCTCCACATTGAGGTTCATACCAAAGAATGTCTTCATTGTAACGTTTGTTCAGATATCTGTCCTATGGGGATTGATGTCCCAAACATGCATCGAGACCCCGAATGTATCCTCTGTGGAAAATGCGTCTCATCATGTCCAACGAAACAGATAACCTTTGAGAAGGTGTAACATGAAAAGGAGTTTTGTCCTTCAAATCGCTGCAGTCATTGTCGTCTCTGGTGCATTTGTTGGAATCCTTACTACGGCAGATGTCTACGAAGATGTCAAGGCACGTATCGTAGAAGTCCTCTGTCTGAGTTGTATCAAACTTGAGCCGAAAACAATCCAAGAATTTACTTTCAAAACAGTTGATGACGCTCCACATCCTTATTTCGTCACAGAGAATTTAACCAAAGGCCCTGTTTTTTTACATTATAGTGAAGACGTCTGTGCCGGCTGCGAGGTCATGTTTCCCATTGTCAAACAATTGTTCAACATCGAATTTGGGAAACAAGATATGTTTTCAAAGACCGTGACTTTTGACCATGGGAATATTACGTATATTTACGTCAATCTCGACCATACCATCGATATATTAGAAAACTCATTCCCGATGTACGACAAAGACGATATCGGAGGGTTACCGATGTTCACCATCATCACCTTGGGATATGACCATGGGACCGTCAGACCGTATTTTACGACGCTTTATGGGACGTTGAATGTTCCGACAGACGCTGAAAGATCGTCCCTTCTGCGGGAAGTTTTAACAGAAAGTATTGAGATGTATCAACAGAATAAAGCAGGGTATCAGCCAACCTAAGTAAAAAAAAATGAAAAAAGAACGAAGGAACAGATATTTTCCTTAGATCTCGCCGTTTTTTATCTTTGTGCGGAGGATCTCGAATTGTGCCCGTGTTAATGTGCACACGTTCTTTTTTTCGCCAATGATCACCTTATCACTCCGGACATCCACGACTGGACATTTCGGAGGGACACAAACTCCATCATTGCATAATACAACTTTCATATTATCCCTCTAATTATCAATTGTTAACTGTCTATTAGGCCATGAATATTTAAATACTTTTCTAAAAATTTGGGAAAAAACCGGTCATTTTCCTAAATGTAACGGGCAATAGTGTAGTTTTTCTTATCTATCATGGAGACAATGCGAGGACCCTGCGACGTATCAACAGAATCAACTTCTTTTACAGTCACGGTCACAGCAGACCCTGTTTTTTCTTCAAATCCTTTCTTTATGAACTGAAAAATCTCTTCAACAGAAGGCCCGATGGGTCGAAGCGCTTCATCGATTACGACCTGGATTTCAAGGGTCGTCAGATCATGTTGGATGATCTTTGTGTTCTTGACCTTGTTTGTTTTTAGCTGATAGAGGATTTTACTGTAGATTTCTGAAAATGATGAAGGAAGCAGCACGTTTCCCCCGGGAAGATAGAGCGCCAGGTCATTTCGTCCGTACACCTTCTTGATGAGTGCACCAGTCTTGCCGCACGAACAATGCCCATCAAGGGGAGCGACAATATCGTTGATCGCAGAATAGCGAATGATCGGCGTCCCATGGCTATGGAACTTTGTGATGACCATCTCCCCTGCTTCACCAGAGGCTACCGGTTGTCCCTTTCTCAGGAACTCGGCATAGACAAGATCAGACATGAGATGATAACTGCCTTTTTTACATTGAAAACCAATGAGACCGGATTCGGTCGCCCCATAAACCTCAAAGACCTTCGCATGAAATGTCTTTTCTATAAATAATTTCAGATACGGATCAAGGACTGAGCCGGTCGCAGCGATATATCGTGGTGAAATATTATCCCCAAATCCGGACTCTTTTTGTAAAGCAAGATGACCAAGCATCCCGACGTACCCACCGATGAACGCAGGTTGAAACTCATTGATCGCGGATACGATTTTTTTTGGATCATCGTTGGTGTTCAACCATTGAATGTTTCGAAAAATCCCCGATATATTAAAACGAGGCTGCAGCCCTCTGGTGACATAGCCACTTTCGGCAGTATGCGGCGCGAAATCCCCGATTATCGTAATCCGGTCCTTCCACACGCTCATATCGTATTCATGCAACGTCCGTATATACGCAAAAAGACCCATGACGATATCCAACATATCGACATAAATCGGAAGAACCTTACCAGTGGTTCCTGATGTTGAAACCTCGATAAGAGAACTCTTTTTTATCTTTGACGAAACAATACCATTTGGATAGTGTCGTTTGAAGTCATCTTTTGTGATACAGGGGAGTTTCTGAAGATCATCAATGCCAGCAATGTCAGATATATGAACCCCTGCTTGCTTGTATTTCTCGTGATACAGGGGCACAGTATCAGCAAATCGAACAAGCCGTCGGAGTTGTTTATCTTGATATCGTCGCAGAGATTCCCCACTTATTCTATCCAACCGGTCAACATCAATCAAATACCGTTTCAGAATTTTACCAAGGAACAAAGGGTTATAGAATTGATTCATAGAGCATCCAAAGTAGAGAGGAAATAGGTACAATTCCTTAAATAGCTGTCTCTTAATTCTCCACAGAGAAGCAATGAACATACTCATCGTTGAGACCGTCTGGATGGGAGGCGCACGATACAGATTCCTTGATAAGATGCTGCTCACCGCATTCTCCATTCTTCCTACCCTGCAGGCACGGGAACTTGCTGCAATCACCCCAAAACAACATACCATATCGGTGGTCAATGAACGATACTCACAGATTGATTATGACACCGCGTATGATGCTGTTCTGATCAATTTTGTCACCTCGACTGCCCCACGAGCCTATGCGATTGCTGACCGCTTCCGAAAAAAAGGTGTTCCCGTCATCCTTTGCGGGTTTCATGCATCTGGACTGCCTGTTGAGGCAAAACAACATGCAGATAGCGTCCTCATCGGCAGAAACGAATACGGCTGGTTATCGGTCCTCCAGGACATACATCAGAAAAAACTACAGCCTTTCTATCAAGCACCACCATATGATCGCACCATGCAGCTTCCTCCAACACATGTCCAGCTCCCAGGGTTCGTCATGACTGGTGCTGTGGAAGCGACAAGAGGCTGCCCGTACCATTGTGAGTTCTGCCCTGAGACCAACATCCCAGGTGGTTCATACCTCTTCAAACGCCCGGTTGATGAAGTGATCGATGAAATCAAAAAAATTCCTCAGAAAAACCTGATGTTCTATGACACATCGCTTACCATCGACCCGTCATACACAAAAGAATTGTTCAAAAAAATGAAAGGACTGCATAAAAAATTCTTCTGCAACGGAAACGTCGATGTCTTAGCCCATGACCCGGAACTCGTATGCCTCTCCAAAGAAGCAGGATGTGTCGCATGGCTTGTCGGGTTTGAATCAATCTGCCAGAACACTCTTCAAGCTATCGGAAAAACAACAAACGCGGTTGATGAATACGCACTGGCAGTGCAGAATATCCACACCAATCACATGGCAGTGATCGGAGAATTCATCTTCGGATTTGATACGGACACGCCAGAGGTATTCAAAAAAACACTCACCATGATAAAAGACCTAGACATTGACGTCGTTGATTTCTCAATACTGACACCATTCCCAGGGACCCCCCTGTTTAATAGACTTGACAGCCAGGGGAGAATCCTGACAAAAGACTGGAAGTTCTACAACATGGGACACGCGGTTTTTACACCAAGCCACATGACCCCGAAAGAACTTGAGGAAGGCGTCCGGAGCATATTTAACGAGTTTTATGAGATGTCTTTTACCATTAAAAGAATAATCCGTGGCCTCCGATGGGGCATGTACACGTTTTTGGTTATTTTCGCACGAAACCTTGTTGCGATGATGAGCAGAGGACGACTCTCCAAATGAGAAAAAACGGGATCATATACGTGACTTAAACACGATACTTGAGGATGTTTTCTTCCCCGTGTCATCATAAACGGTGACCGTGAGCATATGTTTTTTGAGGAAGAATGATTTTAGTGTTTTCAGTTTCGTAAAGCTAAATTCGTATGGAGCTTGCGTATCATTAGACATGACGACCCCATCAATGGAAAATTCAACTTTTGCCACAGCCGAATCATCACTCGCATTCACCGTAACAATTTTCTTTCCCAACAGGACGGTCGTATTATGTAAATAATTATTGAGAATCAATCCAATTAATTTTCTTTGTTGGAGACGTTCCAGTCTTGGTTTGCCGTTCAGATAGATTTTTCCTTTCAGAGGGGACGTTATCTGTAGCTGTGGAGGTAGATTTCCTTTTTCTACTATTTTTGTAGCGTTGGTCGCATCAGCATAGTGCGCATCAAAGGGGTTCTTGCTCGGAGGCTGCGCATATCCTTGCTGCTTTTCAGAGCTAAATACCACTCCGACGATCATCAGGTTTTCATAGTCGTATGCAGAGATGTCTTTGGTTTCTGAGAATGTTAAGTTTTTATTTCCATCCACAGAGACGTCATTTATCATCAGATACTCAAGAAAACCATAGGAAAAGGGTTTGCTATCATATCCTGTCAAATGTGACACAATCTCTGTCAAATAAAGTTTCAGTTGACCAGAATACGTATCGTTTCCCTTGTTCTCTACTAGCGCATGAACGGTTACCTCCTGGGTGGTATTCGAATATTGTGCGGTGATGGTGACCTTGATTTTTGGGACCGTCCGTGCTTGCGCGGCTGTAATTGCCGCAGTATAGGCTGATTCAGGATTGTCTCCGCCCATGATGACCGAATATCCACCATCAATGAAGACTGTAGGGAATCCAAAGACATTGTACTCCTTAAAAAGACGATCTGCGGTTTGGGTATTGGTGGCGTTTATGAGGCTGATGTAGTAAAATCGATAATTATGGCTCTCGTAGAGGGTATGAAGGATGTTTGCGACATTGGGGCAGTTGTTGCACCAGGTCGCGGTTGCTTCTTCGATGAATACGGTATGGATAAGGGTTTCATTCCCCGGGTTGCCTCCACCTGGATTCACCGTGATGGTATAATATCGAGAGCCATCCATAGAAGGATCCCCGACGGGTCCGTTTCCTGCAGCGTCATCTGCAGTGATATAGTAATAATAGTTACTAGTGGCACTTGAAGGGATATCAAGGGTGGTACTCCCATTAAGGATCGATGTTGATCTCCAATCTGCTACATCAGCAGCTTTATAATATAAAGTCGCAACTGTGACGTTCACATCATCAGTAAAAATAGCAGAAATAGTGGCGGTCTGACCCGCGGTGACCGTAAGGTTTCCTGTGATATTGTCAATCTGCGGAGGTTCTGTATCCTTGTCACCAGTAAATACAATGACATACGCTGATGCGCCAAGGAGCATTCCTATGATGATAAGGAGTAATATTTTTCCAATTAGTCTCATATCTAGTAATTAATATACACATGCTTTATATATTAAATTTACTCTTGCGATATAAATAGGGAAAAAAAGGGAAAATATCGTGGAAATCTCCAGTAGATTTCGTCCGATTTAACTCTATTTTTTATGATTTCATATTGTTGAAAATAAGATGTATCGAGTTAAAAAATCAAACATTTGGTCCCTTCCAAAAAATGGTTATTCTTTCAAATGATATAGATTGTTTTTCTTTGAGATGATCTCTTCGCGTATGAGTTTTTCAAGGATCGGTTGAAGTCGTGAAGTACCGGCGCTGAGTGTTCTTTTGATATCTTTAAAAGTGACATCGTCCTGTAAAAGGATCCTGATGATACGGCCGCGCAGTTGCCGATCTGATCCTTCGAACCGAGACTGTTGTGTTTTTGGTTTTATCCCTGTCTTTTTTGATGTAAGATAGAGCGCTCCGTAATCCATTAGTGCGTTATGCCAGTCCCGGCTTTTACCCGTTGGCAGACATCGTTTTGCAAGCTCCCAGAGTGCTTTATCCGTAACCGTCTCAGGAAGTTTGAACTCTTTGATGAGTATCCGTCGGATGTTGGTATCAACCGTGATTAGATCAGCGTTTGTTGAAAAGATCTGCACTGCCTGCGACGTGTATTTCCCAACACCAGGGACATCCTTGTATTGTTTCATTGCCTTTATCACGTCACCTTCATACTTTGCAACAATTTTTCGAGCAGCTTTATGCAGATTTACCGCCCTGGTGTTGTAACCCAAACCCATCCAGGCCTCTAACACCTCAGGAAGCGAAGCTGCGGCAAGCGCATCAATAGTTGGCCATCTGGTTATCCATTTCTCATAATACAACAATGCTCGGTTCACCTGTGTCTGTTGCAGCATAAGCTCAGAGAGGAGGATCTTGTATGGATCAAACGTCTTGCGCCAGGGCAGCTTTCGTCTGTGTTTTTTATAAAAAGAAAAAACTTTTTTTTGGAGCCGCTGGATTTTTTCCTGCGGGAGGTCTTTTAAATCAATCGTCGAAGTAATCCTGGGAGCAGGCATAGTTTTTTTGATAATTACCTATGTTATTAATATGATTTTTGCTTGATTCATTATTTGGGAAGGTTTTTGAATGTTTGTTGTATAAAGATACCTCTCTTATGAAACGATATAACCTTACTCATCTGCAGAAACTTGAAGCAGAATCAATCTACGTCATCCGTGAGGTCGCTGCACAATTCGAACGACCGGTGCTGCTCTTCTCAGGTGGAAAAGACTCAATCGTTCTTGGACATCTTTCCCGAAAGGCATTTTATCCTGCGAAAATCCCCTATCCTTTTCTGCATATTGATACCGGACATAACTTCCCTGAAGTACTCCTTTTCAGAGATGCTTTTGCAAAAAACCTTGACATCAGAATACTTGTTGGCTCTGTTCAACGATCCATTGACACCGGACGGGTCAAAGAAGAAACCGGAAAACATGCGAGCCGGAACTATCTTCAGTCGATCACGCTGCTTGACACCATCCATGAGTATAAATTCGACGCGGCAATCGGTGGCGGGCGAAGGGATGAGGAAAAATCCCGTGCCAAAGAACGATTCTTCTCTCATCGCAATGATTTTGGACAATGGGACCCGAAAAACCAACGGCCTGAGCTATGGGATCTCTACAATGGACGAAAACACCATGGTGAACATTTCCGGGTATTTCCGTTGAGCAACTGGACTGAGCTTGATATCTGGCAGTACATCCTCAAAGAACACATTCAGATCCCTCTGATTTATTTCTCCCATACCCGAGACTGTATCATCCGGGACGGTGTCATCTACGCTTACTCTGACTACCTCCATCTTGATGATGCTGAAAAGAAAACAGTACAACCCATGACGGTTCGGTTCCGCACGGTCGGAGACATGACTTGTACAGGGGCAGTACAATCAAAGGCACATACGCTTGAAGACATCGTCCGAGAGGTCGCTACCTATCGCATCTCAGAACGGGGAACCCGAGCTGACGACCGTCGATCGGAAAACTCTCTTGAGGACCGGAAAAAGGAGGGATACTTCTAGCATGGATGAAAAAAGCTATCTTGATATGGATCTACTTCGATTCACCACTGCTGGAAGCGTTGATGACGGAAAAAGCACGCTGATCGGCAGGCTTCTTTACGACAGTAAAACCCTCTTTGAGGACCAGCTGGAAAACCTAGAGCGACTGAGCCAGCAACGCGGCGAAGAACTCAACCTTGCCTTGCTCACCGATGGCCTGCGGGCAGAACGAGAACAAGGGATCACCATCGATGTCGCATATCGATACTTTGCAACCCCGGTTCGAAAATTCATCATCGCAGACACCCCTGGCCACATCCAGTATACCCGCAACATGGTTACCGGAGCATCTACGGCGAACCTTGCATTGATCCTTGTGGACGCTCGTAATGGAGTCACCGAACAAACCCACCGTCATATTTTCCTTGCCTCGCTCCTCCAGATCCCACACTTCGCCATCTGCATAAACAAGATGGATCTTGTCAGCTACAAACAAGCGATATATGACGCCATCAAAAACGAAATACAGGATTTCATCTCAAAGCTCGCAGTCCCAGATATCACGTTCATTCCTATCAGTGCGTTACTTGGCGATAACGTGGTCCATGCCTCAAAAAACATGCAGTGGTATCATGGTCCTACCTTGCTATACCATCTTGAAGACGTCCACATCGGCAGTGACGAAAACCTTGTCGATTGTCGGTTCCCCGTCCAATTTGTCATCAGACCACGATCCGACACTTACCATGATTACCGAGGGTACGCAGGAAAAATCGCAAGCGGGATCTTCAAACCTGGGGACAGTGTCACTATTCTTCCATCCGGTTTTTCGACGACGATCAAATCGATTGAAGGCCCACAAGGAGAAATCACTGAAGCGTTCCCTCCGATGTCTGTCGTCATGCAGCTCACTGACGATCTTGATATCAGCCGCGGGGATATGCTTGTCCGCCAGCATAACACTCCTTTTATCGGTCAGAACCTTGATTTCATGATCTGCTGGATGAACATAAAACCACTCACCGCGGGGACCAGGTACATTGTACGCCACACTACCAGGGAAACAAAAGGGATAATCAAAGAGATCCAATATAAAATCGATATCAACACGTTGCATCGGATCCCTGATGCAACAAAGCTAGAGCTCAACGAAATCGGACGTATCTCGATGAGAACGGCACAACCATTGTTCTATGATAGTTATCAGCATAATCGAGCCACTGGCAGCATCATCCTCATCGATGAAACAACCAATGAGACGGTTGGTGCAGGGATGATCCGGGAACCTTCCGCTGCTGTTTCTGAAAAGAAAAAAAAGGAACAAGAAAAATGAACAAACATCAGGGTTTCACTATCTGGTTTACAGGTCTGCCCTGCTGCGGAAAAACAACCATCGCAGACCAATTAGCCATACTTCTAAAAAAGAAGGATTACATGGTAGAACGACTCGATGGTGATATCGTTCGCCAGGGCTTTGCCAATGATCTCGGTTTTTCGGAAAAAGACAGAGATGAAAATATCAAACGAGTCACTTTTATTGCAAAAATGCTCACCCGTAACAACGTAGTGGTGCTCGCAAGCTTTGTATCACCGTACAAAAAACAACGAAGAAAAGCACGAAAGGAAATAAAAAATTTCATCGAAGTGTATGTAAAATGCCCTGTGAAGATCTGCATGAAGCGCGACGTCAAAGGCATGTACCAAAAAGCCCTTGAAGGAAAAATCAAGCATTTCACGGGTGTCGATGATCCGTACGAAGAACCTGAGCATCCGGAGCTCATCCTGAATACCGATACAGAATCCGTTGAAGAAAGCGTCAGAAAGGTTTTAGAAAAAATAGAAGAACTCGGGTATATCACCCGGTAAGGAAAAGACATGGGAATCAACCCCGATGAAGAATTCCTCCAGGATCTACAGCAGGTTTCCTTCCAACCGGTTTTTATCCTCGGGCTGCATCGTTCAGGAACCAGTATTTTATACAAGATGCTCTCCGCGACAGGGTCCTTTAATCCGGTCACCGCGTATCATCTAATCAATTACCATGAACTGCTTGCAAATCATCATCTGAAAAAGGAAGAAGCTGCAAAACAGCACCTGACGCAATCATTCAAAAATAAAGGCTTGACGGACAGAGGAATTGACCAATTGAAACTAACCGCGGATTTTGCAGAAGAATACGGGTTTCTCCTCAATACCCGGACCATGCAGATGTTCCTTACCAGAAAAAACGTCGCACTCTTTACAGAGATGTGCAAAAAAATCCAGTACATCGCAGGGAATGACAAACCAATCCTTCTTAAGAATCCCTATGATTTTCTGAATTTCCTCTCCATCAAACAGGTGTTCCCCAACGCCAGATTTGTTTTTATCCATCGCCATCCGCTCAAGACCATAAGTTCGACATTGAACGCCATCCGGATGATATTGAACGAAAAAAACCCATATACTGCACGGTTGTCCAGGTTATATGACAGATCCTATGACAATCCCCTGCTGCTTTGGCCGCTTCGGTTCATCTTTTGCACCATCCCAGAATGGGGCGTGGTCCTTATCACCAGAATCACTGCAAAAGCGGTAAAGTATTATCTGAAAAATATTGAGAAATTACCGTCAGAGGATTACCTCTCCATTACCTATGAAGAGCTATGTGAACATCCGCAGGAAACTTTGGAATACATCATGGAAAGACTGTCCCTGCGCATGAGCGAAAAAGTCGATGTCGCATCACTTATGAGCCCGCGTACCGTAGACGTCGATGGTTCTGTTCAAAAACTTCGAGTATATATCTATAAGTCAATGAAGTCTTATTTTGATATGTTTCATTATCTGAGAGAGGGATAGGAGAGAATTACTTCTTTTTATTTGTGTACGTTTTGGATTTCCTGCTCGATTCTTGCTAAGATTTTATTCTGATTCCCGGCATCGTACCGCTGCAGGTTTTCATAATAGAATCCTAGGTTGGATAAGAAGTGTCGAAGGTCGTCTTCACAGAACTTCTGGTGTGAAATCCCGACACCCAACCGCTCGATACATCTTGCATTGAAAACTTGTTCAAACTGATGGCGGATCGGTAATGAAAAAATCGGTTTCTTCAGATATAATGCTTCACTAATGACGGTAAAACCACCGTTCACCATCACTGCTTTCGAAGATGCGATATCGTGATAAAACTCATCTTCGTTGAATCGTTTAAAAATCAGATTCCCCGTAGTTATTTCTCTGTTGAAGCCGTAAATGACAAACGTTTCATCGAACTTTTTCAGAGAATCAAAAAGATATGTAAAGGACAGTGATGTTTGATAGACAAAGATGTGATCCTCAGATGTTGACGTATGACTCCGTATCCCTGGTTGAATCAATGGTTTTGAAAATAACACCTGG
Source organism: Thermoplasmata archaeon (assembly GCA_003942085.1). Lineage (GTDB taxonomy): Archaea > Thermoplasmatota > E2 > DHVEG-1 > DHVEG-1 > SM1-50. Next base: position 42,642 of record DQIQ01000001.1, read on the forward strand.
GGATTATTGATTTGTTCATCGAAAAAATCATAGATGATGTATTTATCAGCGCCGAAAAGAGATAATTTTAATGCGAAAAATAGGAAAAGCCAAGAGGGATATTCCCTTTTTTTTATCGGATACTTCCGATAGAGTAACGCAGAGGGATTGTCAATGCTTATCCGTTTAATACCGCTGAATCGTGCAGCAAAATGACTAATTGGTTCAGCATCGGTGATGAGAAGATCAGGTTGAAACTCTTTCATAAGATGCCTGACTTTGAAGAATGAAACCGGGGTGCGGACCATCGTTTTATACAAGTTATGCAGGAGTGTGTAGAGTATCCTTACTTGATTGCATTGGTAGAATGCTTGTGGCGATTCAACCTTAAGGACTTGGTCAAACTCTTTTGATAACACCGAATAGGCTTTCCCGCCTGCGATAATGTAAACCTCATGACCATGTTGTTGGAGAAAACGGATCAGTATTCGACTGCGGCTTGCATGCCCCAGTCCTTCCCCGCAGACACCATAGAGAATCTTCATAAAATCTCTCCCCGCATGAAAGTCTCTAACCATTTTTTTATTAATAAATCCTTTTGTTATAATATTCTGTGAAACGGGAAATCCTGATACCCGATTACTCCGACCCATATAGTTTGATTGAACCCCGGGATTGTTATGTTCGCTCGTAAAATCAGTTGAAGCCGATCAGGAAGCAATCGTTCCCCAAAACGAGGCCAAAGTTGAGATAACGGGATAAGCATATCCCCTTGGAGAATCGTGGTATTCTGTGAAGAGATAACACCGTCAGCCAATGTACCGTTGCTTAACAGTCGCGTCTTGTTTCTATCAATCCGATATATTTTCACAGTGATATCAGTCGCCAGGAACGTCAGTTTATTCGGATTTTTTATCTCGAAAATGATCTGATCATGTAATCCTCCTCTAATAGTGTATTTGTATTTACCGGTAAGAGACGCATCGGTTGGGAGATCTGAAAGAAGCTTTTCGAGACGAGGGGGAACGATGTCTGCATCCACGGTAAGGTTCATTGATTTTCTGATGCCTGCAACGAAGACGGTAATATCACCATGTAGGGTCATTCGCAGTGTCTTTGCATCTAATGCCTTCAGCAGCAGCTGTCCGCTTCCTGCCAGTTGTTGAGATGTTTTTGCAGGGATCATTTTTCCAGGGATTGTGACGGTTCCTACCTGAGTCCCTGTTTCAGTTTCAACGTTTGCAGAGAGGTTTTCTATCGCCATGTCAATCGAGTACGGGTTGGTGATTTCCAGGATACCGGTAAAGTTTACACCTTCTTGGGTGATTTCGCTAAAGTTACCCGCCAGGTAGATTTGAGGGAGTGTAAATTGATCAATGATATTGTTCAGAGAGGTAATCATCGAGAATTTCAGGGGAAGCGTTTTCTTTATTAATCCAAGGAACAGAACACCGACCGTTCCGGTGATTCTACTCGTCAGTTGATTGGGAATTGTCCCGTTGAATTGTATGGTTGCTGTCGAGGTAAACGTCCTGTTTTCATGTGAGCGGGTCTCCCCGCCTTCTATGAAGAGGTTGTTGATGACATCCCCGCTGTCGGTCATTGTGACTATCGTGATGTTTTGTACAAATATGGAGAATGGATTTTGGTTGTTGACCCAGAGCGTTGTCTGGAGCACTGCTTCGTTTGCATCAAGATCGATAAGCTTGAGTGCTATGGTTGTTTCCGGGAGATTCATGGTCTGAATATCAAGAAAAATAAATGCTCCTGCTATGATATTGAGGATTGTAGCTGAAACTAAGATAATCACTATTAATTTTTTCATAGCTCCCATTATTGAAATAAAATACCTATATTTATAAGATATTTCCTATATTAATATACTTTTCTTACGATAACAGCAAAAAAACAAGAATATATAGGAGGATTCCTTAGCGACAGTCTATAGTAATCCGAAACGATCCTTCAGGTAGACTGAGATAAAACGTAGCGAAAGTTTTCGCCAAATGGTCTTCATGCTATCAAGAGTGAGAATATGTCTCATCGCGATATCAACCAGTTGTTTGTCTTTTTCGAAAAGCCGCATGATGTTGTCTTCTCCCATCCCCCAATGTTGTGACAAGCGGAAGAAACGTTTATTATTTTTTCCAAAATCATTTCTCCAACGAACAGGATATGACGAGATAACCATTTTGTTCTTCGGATTAGAATCTAAGGCTTCTGTGATGACCTTTGCGGCGATCTCTCCTGATACCATCGCGTTGTAGATGCCTTCACCGGTGAGTGGATTGACCATCCCTGCGGCATCCCCACAGATAAATGCTCTCTGAAGGGCTGTTCGTTGAACTGGGTATGTTGGGAAAACCCCTCCTTTAGGATTTTTAATCTTAAGATTCGACGGTATGATCTTGGTTTCTTTAAGAGTTTTCAAATAATTTTCATAGATTTCCTTGATGTTCTTCTTCTCGTTTCTTGAACCGATCGCCTGTCGAAACTCGCAGATACCGATATTAACATGTTTGTGCTTAGGAAATACCCATCCGTACCCAGCGACTCCCAGTGCATTCATATGGATGTGAACCCGTCTTTTTTCGCTGAAAAACTGATCAAGCGTTCTTTTACTTAAGGGATGTTCTTCGAAAACACATACACCAATATTCCTACAACTCTGACGAGTCCCCAGCTGTTTTCCGATCGAACCCCACATACCGTCGGCCACGATCACATAATTTGATTCGATTTCAGTTCCATCAGTGAGAACGAGGCGTGATTTCTCCTCAGACATCTTAACATTTTTTACCGTTTTTCCCGCAAGAAGCGTCGCACCACTTCGTGTCGCAAGATTTACAAGTCCCGCATCAAACTTTTTCCTCAGGATCATAGCTACAATTGGCTCATTTTTTTGTATATCTACGTTATATTTCGAAGCAAAAGAATGAAGGCTTACCTCATAAGAGAAGGAATCCACGAGACCATTTTCTTCGATATATCTGTATCTCTTTAACACCCGAGCAGGCAATCCTCCGCCACAGGGTTTATCCCGGGGAAAAGTACTTTTATCAAGAAGAAGGACGCGCATTCCTTTTTCTGAAAGAAATTTTGCTGCGGTCGAACCTGCAGGTCCAGCTCCTATCACGACAACATCATATCTCATAGGCCTATTGTCCCCCAGCCAATCCAAAAAATAAAACAGTGTATCGATATATAAATATTGAGATTATCATCTGTTCGATTTTAATGAAGAAAATAGGTCAAAAAATAACGCTTTCTGCTGTGAGTAGAAACTTTTTTAAGAACAACAATTTAGAGGGATTTGAACACTAAAGCATCAGCTGTATAACAGGAAACTTTTCAATCTTAGAAAATTCATCACACACCCATGCTTTGCATTCCATAAAATAGTTAAATCACAAAAGAATATTTTATAACTACCATAAAGGAAATAATATCATGAGATTAACTGCTGATATCCTTACATCCGAATTTGGGAAAATACAAGCCCGTTTTAGAACAATTTCCATAGATCATCTGGAGGATCTTCACAAAGAACTTTTTGAATGGAAACATAAAAGAATCATCACAGAGTCGTTTTTTACACAGAATTATGGTGACTTTCGCTTCCAGATACCTGATGAAATCCCTGATGCACAATCCATTGTTATCATTGCATTACCACAAAAAATGCATCCTTTAGATTTTCTCATTAATGGGAAACACTATCAGACCATCATACCACCGACTTATGTCTATAATTCTGTGAGAAACACGTGCAAAGAGATTTTAACAAAAGAGCTGAAAAAAACTAATCACTCGGTAGTGCGAGCAATACTCCCCATGAAACTCCTTGCGGTGAGAAGCGGGCTAGGGGAATACGGGAAAAATAATATCTGTTATGTGGACGGTATGGGAAGCTTTGCCAGGCTGGAAGGATTCTATACTGATCATCGATTTCCTTCATATGATTGGCAGGAGAAAAAAGTAATGGAGAGATGTACCAGCTGCATATTGTGCCAGCAGAACTGTCCGACCCACTGCATCCCTACAGACCGATTTTTGATTCATGCAGAACATTGCCTAACGTATTTTAACGAAAACAAAGAAGAGTTCCCCTCATGGGTCGATCGGCGATGCCACCATGCGCTAGTGGGATGTATGAGATGTCAAATGGTGTGTCCACAGAATCGATCAGTCATTGTATCAAAGGAACAACCCGTCATCTTTTCAGAGGAAGAATCTGCAATGATTCTGAACAAAACCCCACGAGAGAATATCTCTGAGACATTATCTGCCAAATTAATCAGTCTTGATATCAATGAATATTATCCTTTATTATCAAGGAATCTCTCGGTTATAAAGAATAAATAGAGAAATGGACTTCCACTTTTTTTAATAATTTATATAAATTCTGAACTGCTTTCCGCATACAAAATATGGAGAAGAGATAGCATGAAGGGCATGGAATATTTCTATGAGCTATTCACTGGTCTTCCTCGCGGCGGACCTGGGGATAATGTATCTACTCAAAAGGCATTTGGCTATCTGAAAAATTTACCACCCAAGCCACGTATCCTTGATATCGGCTGCGGACCCGGATTACAGACCCTTGAGCTAGCAAGAATCTCAAAAGGGAACATTATCGCTTTAGATAACCATCAGCCATTTTTAGATCGCTTAATGCAGAACGCAGCTAAGGAAGGATTGAGAAAAAGGGTCATCCCAAAAAATCAATCCATGCTTGAGTTGGATTTTAAGGAAAGCTCATTTGATATTATCTGGTCAGAGGGTGCGCTTTATATTATGGGGTTTCAGCATGGATTAAAACGATGTAAGCAGCTTCTGAAAAAGAAAGGATATCTAGTCGTGACAGAAGCAGTATTGCTTTTACCAAATATTCCAAAACCACTACAGAGTTTCTGGGATAAAGAATACCCTGATATAAAAGACGTAAATGGCAATATCATCCTGATCCAAAATGAAGGTTATGATTTAGCTGCCCATTTCACCTTACCAAAATCATCCTGGATCGATGAATATTATTCTCCGATGGAAAAAAGGATACAAGAATTAAAGAAAAAATATGATGATAATACCGCTGCTTTGCAGGTGTTTGAGAAATGCGAAAAAGAAATTAAAATATATCAGACGTATTCCGATTTTTTTGGCTATGAATTTTTCATTATGCAGAAGAAGTAACATATCGTGATATTTGCAATCAACAACAGATTTGTTTACAAAAAAAGTGATGGGAGAGAGTTGAATCCAAGATTACCAGGATGGCGATGTTCATGGCCGATGATGACGGTTGACGATTACCTGATGTATCGTCTATTTCCATAGATCATTTTTAGAGTAGCAAGAGCAATCCATAATAGTTTTGAGTGCAACTATGGTCAGAAACCACTTCGATGGGAAACCCTGCAACTCTAGCCGTCTGGAAGACATCTATGCCACAAGCTTCCATGGAAGGGCGTGCTTCTTCGGTATGCTTGCAGCCTTTTTCCACATTACATTTTTCACACAGAACGCAGGGGCCTGCACTCATACCAAATGCCTTATAATATCCTGAGAGAAACGCCTCACGTTCAAGGGTTGAGACAATGCTTTTCATATCGGTCCATTCCTTTGATGGGAGATGTATCAAGATAGCGGTTTTGTACTCATCGAGCATTCGTCGTGTCTCTTGTGGTGTAGGAGAGTACGGAGGACAGGTGAGATGTTCGCTATAACCGTCACAGCCGTATTGACATTTTCGTCGGACCCACTCCGCGGTAAAGACCTGTTGTGGAGTAATCAGCTTTGCATCTTTTGCTCCCAATTCACATGCTCTGCGTATGAAATACTTTGATGGAGGAAGGGATTTTTCACTCATCGACTTAGAAATGATGATTCGTGATTTAAATGAATCTGTACAAAGTGCAAGTGATGGATTTGAACACGAGAGTATCGGTAAGACCATTAATGATGGTGAGAATTCTTTTATTCATCTTCAAAAATAAACAGCTCATCAATGGTCGTTTGTAGGGCTTTTGCAATATCGTGGGCTAATTGAAGGGAAGGATTGTAGTTTCCCTTCTCAATGAAAAGGATCGTTTCTCGTCGGACTCCCACCTTTTTTGCTAGATCTTCTTGGGTGAGGTTGTATCGTGCCCGCAGTTCCTTGATGCGTGTTTTCATAATTAGTTCCCTTTTCGAGCGAGATAGAGATATGATATGACGAATACAAATCCTGAGACCATCACCACGATTGCTGCGACATCCCCGCCTTTAGGTTCGTATCTGAAGAGTATGTCGAAAAGTACTGGGGTAAACACTGCGCTCCAGATCGCTGCAATAAACGCGTAGTATCCTGCCTTATAGTTGATGTTTATCAATCGTTCATCTTTTGCTGGTAATCCTTTTTGTACATTCTTTAATCGGTCCCAGACGATGTACATTGCTAAAGCAACTAGTACCAACACGATACCAACAAGTAAGATTTCGTTTAATTCAATATCACCTGCACTCTTGAGATAAAAAAACAGTGTCGTTAATACCGCAGCGACAATTATGATGCTTAAAACAACCACTTTTTTGTCTTTCATGTTTTTCACCTAATATTAATGTGTGTTAGTAATAACTTTTTATTATTTATTTCTAACATTATGTTATGTAAATATAACATATACTATTTATATCTTACGCTAAAGAAAGTTGGACAAATTCTTCACAATTAACGAATGCATTATCTTTTTGTACAACAATGAATGAAAAAATCTAAAAAAAAGTGCGGGGGAAGGGATTTGAACTCTAATTTACTAGTATGCTCCTCATTTTTCTCCTGATACGATACCATCATCATTTTTGAGCGGGTTATCAACTCGAAGCTACAAAGGTTTACTAGTAATCTCTCCCTGTTATGCTGATCTAAGTATATTTTTATCAGTATAAACATAATCGTTCCGGTCAACTATCAGCTTGGTTTATGTCATTTATATAAGTGGTCTCATCGATGCTCCTGTCGGGATTACGTGCCAATTCTTCAGAGCCCTCGGGAGGAAGGAAGTGAAAGACTGGCATAAAACCCCTCTGGAAGAATACTTGCTGGAAGTTCAAAGCTCCCAGATGGTTTGAAAAAATTACGCGAACGTGATAGGCAGTCCGTGGCAGTAGAAGGAGACGTTGAGTAAGTCTTCCTCGTCGTAGAAACCTTGCTCGCAAGCCTAATGTCAAGGATGAATCAGTGAGTAAACCTGGAGTTTAATTTAAATTATTTATTAAAAATTTAAAACCTATCATGAACCATCGAGGGTCCTTATCTCGTAGGAATCGTTTGAGGTATCTTAACCATAAAATCGGATTGTAAAAAAACCTATTGTATCCTTTGATAGTGTACTTTATGATCTCTTTCGATGTAAAATTTCCCAGTTTTTTTGATGAGTCGGTATAAATGAAATGCCCATCTTTAGAATAACTTATTTTCCCTTCTTTCTCTGCTTCACACCATAAGTCTGAGCCGCAGACGTAACGAAGAGCTAAAAAACTCGCCATGTCTAATGGCAATGATGTCGCAAATTTTATTGTTCTTTTAATATGTTTTTCTGTTTCAATCGGAGCACCTAAAATAAACATTCCTGTTGTTAGAAAACCCATCTTATGACTTAGTTCAATTGTTTTTACAACATCTGGAATCAAGAGTTTTTTATTGTAGTAATCGAGAACATCTTGGTTCCCTGATTCTATTCCGTAGTTGATAATTCTCACCCCGGCTTTCTTCAGTTGAGTATATAACTCTTCATCGCCAGAATCAGCTCTCGCCTCATTTATCCATAAATCTAATTTATATTGCTTTGTTATGATGTGTTCCATTATTTTCATTATCCTTTTTTTGTCGGCGAGGAGATTGTCATCCGAAAACGCTATGGTTTCATAACCTTGTGATACAATCTCATCGATTTCGTTTATAACATTTTTTACAGATCTCTTTTGATAATACGGAATGTGCGCCTTCAAACCACAAAAACGACATCGATGCGGGCAGCCTCTCGATGTGAGTATTGATGTTACTTTACCTTTCCCAAACTTGATATTCATGATGTGCCCATAGGTATATTTTTCTGTAAGATAACGAGCTGGAAAAGGTAATTGGTCCAAGTCCTCAATTTTGTTTTTTCCTAAATTGTGAACGATTTTGTTGTTTTCTTTATAGCAAACTCCAGGTAGATTTTTTATTGGTTTGTTTAATTTAATTGATTCCATTATTGATGCGATGACGGTTTCTCCAGGCCCTCGAACTGCGACATCTGCATTAAATTCTCTTAACGATTCTTCTGTTAAAAGCGATACGTGCGGCCCGCCTATTATAATTTTAATTTTAGGATTTCTTTCTTTAATTTTTTTAGCAATATCTAATGCAAATTGTTTATCCTGAGGTTGACTATAAACAGTGAGGCCGACGACATCGTTTTTTCCAGCTATCTCATCGATTCTGTTATCGTTTATCTGTTCAGCAGATCCATCAATGATTTCCACAATATAATTGTTCAATTCAAGGATTTTTCCCAGATATAATAATCCCAATGGGGGGAAAGATGGCTTAAATTGCATTTTTTTATTTACCGCAATTTCGTAATTACCTTTGGCACAATTGATCAATGTAATGTTCATATTAATTTTTACCTTGGATTAAAAGTATCCTTCACCATCTATATTAATATCATTGATTGAATGAAGAAGACCATTATAATTTATAAAAATTAGTTATGGAGGAAAGAGAATCATGCTTAGGTAAATGAGATTTTGTGTAAATGCTTGGTTCATAATATTTACGTGTTAGTCCAGGAGATGTTTGAGGAGTTTATATGCATAGCCCTCCTAATGAACAGGTATTTACGGATTCAAATCATTTTTTAGTCCTATGGCATGTTTCTCCTGGAAAAGTTGAAAATAAGTGCAGGGGAAGGGATTTGAACACTAATTTACTAGTACACTAGTATCTCGCTCCTTAAGGTATTTTGATTTTATTCAATTACTAGTAAATATCCTAATTCCAGGACTCAACTCTAAGCTTGTTACACTAGTCAGTTACCAGTTGCTTTTCTCCATCTGATGTATTATTTGTAACCAATAATAAGAAGTGGATGATACTCACTGTATTCTTTTGAGTGGTAGCATGAGCATTCTTGGCTCCCACTTGTGTCCACCATCCTCCATCCGTAATTAGGAGCACCGCCAAGGTAAAACAATTGGATGTCTCCAGTAAGGTTCCAGAAAACCCAAGTATTGAGCGTCGATGGCACGATTGCTAATGAAGATGGTTCTGGGTCATATGATGGTTGGGTATTCCAGGTGACTGTTCCTTCATCCCAATCGCTGGTGACTTTATAGGCGTTCACTTGATGGCCACCAGGGTTTCCATCCGAGCTATGAAAATAGTACAGTTGAAGGGAGGCATACTGGATGGTCACATTAGATGGAAGAGTGCTTATATTATATTTGATGAGTCCGTCCAATTCCAACCAAGAGATAGAAATGTGAGATCTGATATCAATCGGATCACTGGTCCCTGCATTACTATTAGGACTTACTTCTGAAATTGTGGCATCATCAGTTGGTTCAAGGACTACGGTATTTTCAGAACTAGTCCTGAATGAAAACATTTTTTTTGACCAGTACCTTCCATCGGTGACATTCACAAACCACGTATAAGAGGTAAAATAATCAAGGCCACTGATAGGAACAGTGTATCGACCGTTGCCGACGCCAGTCCCAGCTCCTGATCCGATATCTGGTTGTGTCTCAACCGTCCAATTCATCAGATCCCCCTGATAATCGGTCAAATCAAAACTCACATTTGACGTAGATATTGGTACAAACTCAGCGTTTTGGTTTGGTGACGGATTCCTAATTAATGGAAACAACGTCTCTGTAGTAAATGTGCGTGTTCTCCCCACCGGCGTCCCCGAAGTATCCCCTTCGTAGATCAGGATCAACCAAGAATATGTGGTGCCGTTCTGCAACGGATGAACAATGGGAATGGTGTAGGTTCCATTTGGTATCAAAGTAGCGGTTCCACCACCGATGTCCGGACTTGTTGTGACCTTATAACTCATGAGATCACCTTCAATATCGTGGATTTTAAAACTAAGCTCGGTGAGGGAAAGAGAAACGTTTTGTTCTCCATCTGCAGGTGAAATATCGGAAATATATGGGAATTGGTTATTTTGATTTAGATACCACTTACAGCCAAGATGACTAGCAATTTTCTCTATTGATTCAATGATAAGAGCCCCGATAGTTTCGCATAGATAAAGATCCCATCGCCACCCACTTAATAACATATACGCGCCCACAGCATACAAAGGAATCATAAGTGTGCAAATTATTGGGAAATGCCAACTTGATGCATCCTTACTTTCACAATCGCATCCTGAGTTTGACAACTGCATTATGTCTTCTTGTAATTTAACGTTCTTTTCTATGACAGCATTTATTTCTTGTTGTAATTCAGGATTAATCAATTGATGTGCCCGGATCATTGATTGAATCCTTGATTTACTAGAAAACTTTGAGAGAACCAACCCGATCAAATACATTCGTTTTAGTTGATTCTTTGTTAAAACAGGAATCTCTGATGTTGGGGATATTCCTCTACTCATCTGGGATTTGAGAATGATTCTCTGGATCTCTCTGTTATTTGTTATATCCAAGATGGTTTGGAATAAAAGCTCTCTCTGATTGACTGTTTCTTTTTTGGCTTGTCGATGTGATGTTTGAACCGTCTGAAATCCAACAACATTGCTCAACGAAGCAAGAATGAGAACAACAACGGCAACAATACTGACTCCAATCAGAGGATACTTCTTCATCCTTTTCTTCCTATATGAAAAATAAAGACCTCTTGTCTATTTAAAATCTTCCTTCCAAGTAATTTACCTGTATTTAGGAGTTCAAATCATTTTTTAGTCTCATGGCGATTTTCTTCTGGGAAAAGAGAAAAAAAGTGCAGGGGAAGGGATTTGAACACTAATTTACTAGTATACTAGTATCTCTCTCCTCAGGGAGATTTTGATTTTATTAAATTACTAGTAAGTATTCTAATTTCAGCGCCCGACTGTTGGCTTGTTACGTTAGTCAGTTAGCTGTTGTTTTTCTTAATCTGAAGTATTATTTATAACCGATAATAAGAAGAGGATGAAACTCACTATAGTCTTTTGAGTAGAAGCACGAGCATTTCTGAGTTCCACTCGTGTCCATCATCCTCCATCCGTAATTGGGAGCGCTACTATTAACAAACAATTGGACGTCTCCAGTAAGGTTCCAAAAAACCCAGCTATTAATCGTCGCTGGCATGATAGCAAATGAAGATGGTTCTGTGACATAGGACGGTCGGGTATTCCACGTGACGTTTTTTTCATTCCAATCACTCGTAATTCGATATGCGTTCACCTGATGTCCGCTGGGGGTTCCCATTCAAGTTTTCATTGTAAAACATTTTCATATACGTTTATTGATATATAATAAGGTTCTTGAACTGGTGTTAGGTCGAATTCAAAGGAAAGGAGAGGTAGTGGAATCCAAAGGAAAGCTAAAAAATAAGAAAATAGAAAAATGACTATATCACCTCGGATGGGTTTCGGAGTAGTTTTATTCCAATCACTCCAATAATTGCTCTCCCAGTGTTGTTTATATTTTATGAGACTAGGGGATCCAAGGAGACTTTGGTACTTCAGAAAGGAGGCATGAACCTTATTATCGATAAAATTATTTAAACGTACTGTGACTCCTCGACAATTTGCACAATATACCCCTTCTTCTAGGCTCTCTCTGAATTCATTATGATGAATATCAATCGATCCTTCGTCAACCACATCTATTCCAACGCTATTTTTTATGAAGACGTTATGATGGATTGAACAATTATTACTATCGATAACACGACACCCGCCGCCATTGCTGATGAAAATATTGTTAAAAAAGGAGGTGTTGAAGCAATCGTACATCGTCACCCCGATCGAATTATTCACAATAATCATATCATGGACGATAATATCATCGATCCGGCTGATTCCAGTTGGTTCGAATATATGAACACCTGCTCCAGGATACGTGCCAGTACCGCAATTTTGTACTGTAAATCCACTGATATGCACTCCATCTGTTAAAACACAAACTACATCCCACTTACGGGTCCCATTGATGATCGTCGTGTTCTTATCTTCACCAATGAGGCTAATTGATTTAAAAATTTTTACACATTCAGAGCTATATGGCGTCTGATTATAGATTCCATGATATACATAAACTGTATCACCATCGCTTGCGTTATCGACAGCATCCTGTATAGTGCTGTAATTTCCAGGTCCATTCCCGCCAACATACAACCAATTCCCTCGTGATGTCGGTAAAGGTTTCTCAGCATCCTGGGCAGTCGTTGGAATGATACAGGTTCCGACGAACAAGAGAATGATGCTAACCGCCAAACATTTCCTTTTCATTGATTTACCTCTTTATTCTATGTCTAGAATGGGTTAGGCTACAATTAATTACCACAAACAATTAAGTGTCGTTTCTATATAAGAAATTATGGCAATTAAGAAATAAATACCTGCAAGGGCTAACCAAATAGCAAATATTGTTAACGGCCACAGTAGTGCACATATAACTGGGTAATGCCAGACTGTTGTATTATTGTTTTCACAATCACATTGTAAGCTCGATAAATCTGTCATTTCGCCCTTGAGTAAAACATCTTTTTCAATAACAACGGATATTTCTTTCTGCATCCTTTGATTATTCACTTGATATTGCTCAACCATCGGATGTATTCTTGTTTTACTGATAATCTTTGAAAGCATCAAACCAACAAGATACATATGGTTGAGTTGGTTCTTCGTTAAAGCAGGAGTGTTGAATATAGAGAATTTTACGTCTGGATTGAACAATCCTTCTCTGTTTATCTGGGATTTGAGTACAATTTCCGGGATATCTTTATTATTCGCAATATCAACGATGGTTTGGAATAACAACTCTTTCTGGTTGATCTCTTCATTTATGATTTTCTGATTTGATGATTGAAACGTCTGATAACCAACAACATTGGTCAACGAACCAAGCACAAGAAGAATCACAGCACAGATGCTTATTCCAATCAAAGGTTTTGTATTCATTACTTTCCGCCCTTATAAATACTTTATAACAATAATCCCCTATAAAAACGTTTATTTCATTATTGATTAAGTCTCTGCAAACATTATAGTATCTGGAGGCAAGAATTAACAGAGTTGTTTTTTTTAATTTGTTAGAAGAACTTCCATACTTCGATTCCAACCCATGCCCATCTGCCATCATTTGAATATGCTCCAACCTCAATTGAATGTCCTCCAAATTCTTTTTCTGACCATGTCCATTCGTATGGTTCTTCAGTATCAGTAAATTGTGGATTGGTATCGATAAAAAATATCACTTCTCGTATACCTACATCTTCCTGTATCGCTTCAGCTCTGATGGAAATCTTTCCGATAATCACTGGGTGTAGTATTAAAGGTAAAAGTTTGATGTTGAATAAATACAAGCCTATTTCTGGGCGTAAAATTCGCACCGTTGGCAGGGAAGTTCCTACTGTCACATTTGCAGTATCGCTACTGGCATTCCCCTCACCATCAATCAACGTAAGCGTTGCGATGTATTCACCTGGTCTGGTGTAGGTATGCGTCGGGTGCTCTAAATCTGAGGTGTTCCCGTCACCGAACTCCCATTGGAACGTATACGGGAGTGCTCCGCCAAATGTTGTGCTCATAAAAGAGATTGATTCCAAAGCATATCCACTGTAGGGTCCACCTGCATCTACAGATAAAGACGCGTCGCCGAACGCATGGAGATACCCCCATGTAAGTGTACCATCATGATTCCTCCATGAAGATCCAACATAGAGATTACCGTCTCCGTCAATACACGGTGATGAAAGCACTGCAACGTTGGAAATCAGTTTCTTCCATCTGATTGTCCCGTCTGGGTTCACCGCCACAAGGCTGACCCCTGCACTCACATAAATCGTGCCATCCGCGGAGACCGCTGGTGCCGTCCCATAGATATCTCCACCGACATCAACAACCCATTTCAAGGTCCCATTTGGATAGAATGCTCTAAGCTGTTCAGTCCCGACATACAACGTCCCATCAGACGCAACCGCTGCTAATGCAGCCGCAACCTCTTCACCAGTGCTCGCCTGCCAAATCAACGTCCCATTGGGGTTGAGGGCGTAGAGATACCCGTCAAACGAGGGAATATAAATCGTGCCATCAGGGGCAATAGAAGGATGCCCTTTGATATCCCCGCCGGTAAGATACCGCCAGCGGAGCGTGCCATTAGGGTTGAGAGCATAAAGATAATCATCAGCGGAACCGACGTAAATGGTACCGTCCTCGCCGATAGCAGGGTCTGAGGTTACGTAGTATCCTGTCTCATAATGCCATTTTTCGACCCCGTTAGGATTTATCGCATAGAGACAACCACCCGAGTGACCCAGATAAATCGTCCCGTCATCACCTATCGCCGGGGAAGAATGAAACTCTCCACTACGGTACAAATCCCATATTAATGAACCGTTCTGGTCAAGAGCGGAGAGACGGCCATACCAGTCTCCAACGTAGATGGTCCCATCTTCTGCAATAGCTGGCGTAGACCATATTACTCCAGGTATTTTGTAATACCATTTCTGCGTCCCATTAGGATATATTGCATAGAGGTTATGATCTGCCCCCATACTCCCAAAATAGATGATACCGTTCTTGTCGACAATTGCGCCTGATTCAATTGTTCCTGCATCTTTCAATGTTTTATACCGCCATTTCTCCGTTCCCGGGTTGTCCGCGGTGCTGATTGGACTTTGACAGGTATGATATGTATCATGGCAGCTCATCGGCCATGAGGAGTTCTGCAGACCACCGGTTTCCCTGCCACGATCATCTCCTCCAACGGATTCATGGATCAATGTTTCAGCTTGATATGCTGGTTCATCCGCTGTTGAGGTACTATCACAGTTGATGCTCCATGAGTTTTCATATGCGCGATAATCAGCTTTATTGAATGTCTGTTGTATTGGATCATCCAGATGAGTTGAAAGCATCGAAACAGATGCTGGGACAAGAAGGACGAATAATAAACTGGTTGCTAGAAGGGTTCTCCAAATAGTATTGTTCATAGGTTTTTTCTTCCGTTCAATACATATATCGGATATTCTATATATAGATTTCCATTTGATAAACTCAATTTTTTATTGATACTGTTCTCTTTTTCGCATAAAATAGCTCATTAAAAGTTTGAAAAAAAAACAAACTATTTAAATTAATTTAAATTACCATTTCATATTAATTGGGGAGTGAAAAAATATGCGAGGAAAAAAAATTGTAGCGTTTTTAGTATGCGCGCTAATGATTGCGAGCGGGATAATGCTGATGCCGAAGAACACGGATGTCCGAGCAGATGCATATCAACATCCAAGCGGAGAAAATGAAATAGGCCTCAATACCACTTATGTCTGGGAAATGGTAAAGCGGTTTTGCAATGTGACACGTGATACTGATTGGTCGCATGAGAATAACATCCCTAAAGGGCGATCATGGGCGACCGCAGGGGAGAACTACACCATTGATAATATTTTAAAATATCAATGGGAGAATTTCACTAATCCTGCATTTGAATTTCAAAAATTACTCATCGGCCCCATCAATGGTAGTACTAGATTATATTCAAACAAGATTGTCATACAAAATTTTGGTCTGACGACTGAAAATCCTTCAGTAACCATACCAATCAGTGAAATGTTTCCCATCGGTATCGGTGTCCGTCCAGATAATGATTTAAACAAAACATTTGGGTTTAACAATTCAAGGATAGAGAAAGTAGAACTCTTTGCACGTGATTTTTTAGGGGGATCATATTTTCCTGATCACCTGAATGTACCCACTCAGTTCTTAAACGATTATAAATTAGTTTATGGTTCTCCTATCTATCTTGACGAGAATGACGAAGTACCAGAGAACCAGGATGGCTTTGTGTTCATCATGAATGAAACAGAAGACTGCGAGGATAAACTAGATAATATCACTGATGCCTCGGCATGTATCTTAATTAAAGGCAATTCTTTCTACAATTACGAACAGGCGGATGAGAAACAGTTTTCGATCTTTCGCGTGGATGAAACCAATGATAATCTTTCAGAAGTGGTATCGGAAATAGAAAATGGATCAGTGTTCTTTGTAGATAATATTTATGATTCAGATATGTTGGTATTCACTAATTTAAGTAATGATACATGTATCCCGGAAGGTGATGATTTTGTTGGGGTTGTACAAAGAACAGCCCCCTCAGATCCACAATCGTTTGAGCCTAGACCCTTTCTTGAGTATGTTTTTGGAAATGTCAATGGATATTACTATGATTATCTACGATTAGTCATTTTTAACAATCTTTGGTATATATATCATAACAGAAGAGATGAAGATTATTCGAAAGGTTGCGTGGGTTTAATTCTATCTGATTATTCTAATACTACTCATTTTATGACACATACAGAGAAGGGTTGGGGTTGGTTCTCAGGAGCATTCAGCGACAGATGGTGGTTGCCAATGTTTTCAGTAAACAAATCCGTCGGGAAATTTTTACTGGATAATATAAATACTGTGAGCGTCAATGGTTCCATCGAACAGGAATATAGATGCCAAACAACTACAGAACCTGGTGTGATAAGCAATAATTTTATCGGGTATCTAGATGTTACACAGAATCGTTCTGATCCGTATGTCATTCTTTCAAACAGAATTGATGGCTGGTGGGGACAAACACCAGGAGACAGCGGAGTAGGTGGCGCGATTCTTCTCGGTATTGCCAAATATTTTAATGATTATAATATCAAACCCAATAGTAACTTGAGGTTTCTCTTTACCACCGGGGAGGAATACGGCATGCGTGGCGCCCAGCATTATAACGACAGCCATGCAAATGATACTATCACACGATGGATCGGGTTTGATCAACTGGGATTTTATTATACGACATCCGATGATACAATAAATTTAACAGTAAATGTGTTAGATAATACGTCAAAGGCCATCATTAAAACGATTGCAAATGATACACATTACGTTGATCGAACAGGTTACGGTATCGGGGTTGATATCCCTGATGATTATGGCTCTGAAGATAAAGTTTTTAGTACCCGGAAAGATCCATTTTGTAATACGACTTGTTTTGGGAGAGACAATTCATCCAGGTGGGATGACTACCATCGTTCGGGTGAAAACTATTCCGAGGGTGATAGTCTGAATCATACCGATCGAAATGATGTCAACGTAACGTTCGAGTTAGCATGGAACGTGATAAAATATTGCACGGTAAATCCAGATTGTTGGTTCAACGAACCAGCCACCTACACCATAGAGGATTCCCCATACGATACCGATACCTATAATGATTCTATTAACGTAACAGTATCAGTAAAATCAGTGCTTCCAAATGATAAAGTCAGAGTGAATGCGACGTTGAAAAGCTGGCCTTCAAACGACACAGTCTTCTGGAAAAACTATGATTTCAACGTCACTTCAGAGACAACTCAAAAGACATTCACCGTTACCCTGCCGCCCAACTCAACTGGGGCAACAAGCGGAAATTATACCCTGTCACTCGCACTGTTAAACTCGACAGGCAGGATCAACGACATCGCTCTCAATACCAGAGAATATAATGACACCGGCACCCAGACAGGTCATGTATATCTCTGTCCACGGGGAAATTCTCTACCATATAAACCCAATGACATCACCGGTCCGTTTACGGTGCAAATATTACACCCGGCGAACTTTACTACGTCTGCGACAGATACGAATCAGGATCAATTGCAGTATCAATGGGATTGGAATGTACTCCTTGGAGATTTGTTTGAAACCACCGAGGTTGGTCCATATGATTCCGATGATAACTGCACTACGGAGCATACATACTACGGATGGGGACCACGAGTCATACAGGTGAGAGCACGGGATGATTACGGGTACCTGTTTGATGGCACCCCCCTAGGATGGAATCGATATGGCAATTGGAGCGATGATACTTGGTCAGAACCATTCTTGATATATGTAAGTTTTTTCACCGATTTTAGCATGTCATGCACCTCTCTTTCATCCGCTGTAAACGCTCAATCTACCACAGAGTTGCCATCCATTCAACAAATAAATTCGACGTATGACGCTCTCATATTTGGTGGCAATGAGCCTCATTCCTATCAATGGATGTTCAATCATGAGCGATACGCGGAGAAACAAAAAACCGTGTATTATCAGTTCGAGGAAACAGGCGATTATACAGTCTCTTTAAATGTCATTGATAATGACGGGTATTCTGAAGAATTTTCTGTCAATGTCTCCGTGGTGAATTTAAGCGCAAGCTTCAACCTCAGCGTCCCGTCACCATATGCGAACCCGGATGAGGAGATTGATTTCACGGACACGTCAGCGGCAGCCAGTGGATACCAGATGACAAATTGGACATGGGATTTCGATGACGGTACCTGCTCCTACAATCGGAATGCCACTCATGTGTTCATGGAATCCGGAACGTATAACGTCTCTCTCACGGTCACAGACAACCAAACACACACGGACATCACATCCCAGTGTATCCTTGTGACCATCGATGAGACCCCGCCGCAGATCCAGCAGGTCGCAGATGAGATTTCCGTTGATGACCGCTGGCTGGTTGTCTCCCTTGCAGGGTATTTCGTTGACTCGGAAAGCGGTATTAAAAACGCCTCTGTGAACATCACGTATCCAGATGGGTCTCATGGGAATTTCACTATGATGCATGTGTTCAACACGATTTACGGCTATGTCTTTAACGACACCGAGGCTCCTGGTCAGTACAATTATACGGTCTGGGTGACCGACTATGAAAATAATACGAACAGCGCTACCGGATATTCTTTCACAATCCCGACTCCGCCGGTCCTTTTATATGCGACAACAACTCCTGCCAATAGCACCGTTTCCAATGACCCATGGACAGATGTCAACGTGACCATCCTTGATCCTCTGAACACCTCCGCGTTCATCGACTGGGACCACAGCCTCAAGGGTTACTGGCCGATGGATTCCTATAATGACACCGGTGTGTATGATAACTCCACCTATGACAATTTCGGGACATTCCAAAGTGGATTGAACAACAGAAATATTATACCAGGGAAATACGGGAAAGGACTGGAGTTCGATGGAATCGATCATTACGTTGATGTCGGCACCAGCAATAGTTTGGATCTTGGCAGCGGTGATTTCACGTTCATGACCTGGGAGAAAAGCCATGTATCCTCTTACTCGAAGAAAGCGATGATTCTCACCAACAGTCCGGCGGGCGAGAGCTGGAAAGGCTATGGTTTCGGTGTTGCCAATCATGCGTATCTTTTTGTCTCTCAATCATCAGGAAATAATGTGACGGTGCAGGGGACTACTGATGTGACCGACAACACCTGGCATCATATCGCCTATGTGAACCATGAAGGAGACTATTCAATATATGTCGATGGCGCGTTTGACGCTAATGGGATGTTGACTTCAGAAAAAAATATCACGAACACACAGCACACCTACCTCGCCTATGATGGACATACATCGAACTGGTGTTTCTTCGATGGTATGCTTGATGAGCCGCAGCTCTACAACCGAGTCCTCAGCAGAGAGGAGATCAACGCCTCCTATAACAATGGGCTGAACCATTTGTATCATAATTTCACTGGACTTCCTGATGGCACGTATAGTTATTATGCACATGCGATTGACACTTCGGGAAATCAGAGTACAACAGAGACACGACAAGTAACCATTGATACCACGCCTCCAACGATTATAAATGTCAACGCTTCACCTCATACCGTCGGATTCGGGTACAATATCACAATCTCTGCGGATGTAATCGACAATTATAGCGGTGTTGATCTTGTTAACATCCAGATTACTTATCCTGGTGGTATAGGTAATTCGAGCAATCACACAATGACCCATGTCACTAATGATACGTATCAGTATGTGTTCAATGATACGTGGCTGACCGGGCAGTACAACCTTACCATCTGGGCTGTGGATAACTCCAATAATAGTAACAGCAGCGGCGGGCATCATTTCCATGTCTCCGTAACGGCGACCATCAGCATCGCCACCCTGAAGAACAGCTACAGCGGCAGCCAATACATCAACATCACCGACCCTCCGAACCCACCTGAGGACTATACACTGGTTGGTCGGGGACTCACCTGGAATACCTATTACAATGTATCCTCTGGTGAAAACATTCTCGAAACATACCAAGGACCAGTGAATTACCAAGAAGACAACAACACCTGGAACCCAATCAACGTCTCCCTAAAACAGTTAACAATTGATAATCCTGCTTACAACTATGGGTATCAGACAGGGAATGATCGTGGGTTATTCGGTGTCTACTTCAAACCCAATATCCAGAGCGACTGGCCCGTCGCATTCACCTACAACAGATCGAACAACCCCACTACCAACGTCATCAGAAGTAAGCTCGTCGGTGTAGGATACATTGATCCACAGAGCAACTGGGCGTATCAGTATCTGCAGAACGTGCAGAGCAGCCAAGGACAAACAAATGACAACTCGATAACCTACTCAAATGTCTTTACTGGCACCGATGTCACCTGGAGCTACGGCAACACCGAACTCAAAGAAGAGATCACACTCAGCAATGCGACGAAGACTGTATTGCAGAACCACCCACCATCACAGTACGGCCTTAACAACCAAAGCTCGTATCTCGTGTTCATCACTAAATTGGATCATCAGAACCTCGGCATGTATAATGCCTCAGGAATGCTCACTGGAAACGTAACGATCTCCAACGCAGGGGTTGATTTCAAGGATGCACTAGGACATTTCAAATGCGCCCTGCCACTTGGCGAGGCGTACGAACTGAATAACGAATCCATGAGACAGAAACTGACCTACCGCATCGTACACCTGAACGGCAACACCTACTTGCTTTCCGGGTTGAAGGTCTCAGATTTGAACGCGATGACGTTCCCAGTGGTGATAGACCCAACTTTAACTGTGTATTCAACCTCCAGCGACGGTTATATCTCTAACTCTGGCACCAACTACAATACAGTACGAACCGCATCGTCCGGTACCGTCAACAGTTCCGGGACATACATCACAATCGGACAGAAGAAGGGTCCTGGTCAGCCTGCTACGTATTACATCTACCGAGGATTCGTGTTCTTCAACACCTCCGCATTACCATCGAACGCGTACCTCGATACAGCAACACTCGCCCTGTACAAGAAGGATGATTACTCAACCACGGATTTCGGTATCACCATTCAGAACGGACAGCCGACCTACCCGCATAATCCCTTACAAACAACCGATTACAATAAAAACTATTATTCAGGGAACGGAGAAGCGTTGAATACATCAATGTTTACAAGCGGATACAACGCTATTAAAATGAACAACCTCAGCTGGATCAATACGACAGGAACCACCAAACTATGTCTGCGGAGCAGCAGGGACATCAGTGGGACGACGCCGACCGGGAACGAATATGTAAACGTGTATTCAAACGAATTTCTAGGTAGTTGTCCACCAAAATTGGTCATCGTGTATCGGAACCAATCGAAGATCAAGAACACTGGATCGACGAACATCAACGGATACCTTCTCATACAAGTCCAGTTCTACAACACCTCACAAAGCAAATGGATAGTAGACAACGATACCATCAACGAGACCTCACCACGGACCATCAACAGCGGCAATCAACTCGCACTCGACACCATCTTCAACGGGCATGTCCGAGCATCAGATCTGACCCATGGAACAGGAACCTATCGAGTCTACACCGCATTCAGAGATCCAGACGGAAATATCCTGAAAACAAACACCGGGGTTGAGTTGAAAGCCTGGTGGCAGTTCAGCAAAACGTAACGAAGTAATTCTCAGCGATTATAAACAACGGAAGTCAGGCATATAAACCCCGCCTGATTTTCCTCAATTTTTTTTAGTTATTGATTAATAGACTTTATTGTGCAAAACAAACTAGTAAATTAGTGCAGGGGAAGGGATTTGAACCCCCGAACCTCTGCAGGAACAGATCTTGAGTCTGTCGCCGTAGACCAGGCTTGGCTACCCCTGCACAAGAAACACAAGAACAGTTCATTCATAATAAATATTTAGGTTGAATCACGCTTGATGACAAGACAACATATCGCAGGACTCCAAACATTTTTTTTCCCGGAATGTTTTATATGGTAGACATGATTTCAGTATAGCAGAAAGGTGGCAGAATGTCGATGAGCCAGAAAAAATATATTGGAGTACTGACCAGCGGTGGTGATGCCCCTGGGATGAATGCAGCGATACGCGCAGTCGTACGGACCGGGATTTATCATGGTAACACGCTGTTTGGGATCAACCGCGGGTATCAAGGAATGATCGAAGGTGACATTGAGCAGCTGAACCGCTATTCCGTCAGTAACATAATCAAAGACGGCGGAACATGTCTGCAGACCGCACGAAGCAGCGAGTTTCTCACCAAAGAAGGCCGGGAAAAAGCATTCAAAAACATCAAACGCTTTGGCATCGACAGCATCGTCGTCATAGGAGGAGACGGCTCGTTTCGCGGACTTCATCAACTCATCCAAGAGTTCCCCATACAGGGAATAGGAATACCAGGGACGATTGATAACGATCTCTATGGAACTGACTTTACCATTGGTTTTGACACTGCGGTCAACACCGCACTTGAGGCAATCGATAAGATACGGGACACCGCCTCATCACACTCACGACTCTTCATTATCGAGGTCATGGGACGGACATCAGGGTACATCGCATTGTACACCGGTATCGGTGGCGGTGCTGAAGACATTCTTATCCCCGAGGCTCCCATGGAGATACAGAAACTCACAGAAAAACTGAACGCCCAGCACAAAGCAGGGAAAAAAAGCAGCATCATTGTCATCGCAGAAGGAGAAACAGCAGGCGGGGCACTGGAGATAAAAACAGCAATAGAAAAAATAATTGACTGGGACATCAAGATAAGCGTGCTTGGTCATGTACAACGAGGAGGAGACCCCTCTGCGTTTGACCGGGTGCTTGCCAGCAGGTTAGGATACGAATCAGTCCTTGCAGTCATGAACAACGAAAACGATAAGATGGTCGGTATGGCCAATAACAAAGCAACGCTCACGCCACTCGAAGAGACATGGACGAAGAAAAAAGACATGGACATGACCTATCTGAAAATGAACGAAATCTTAGCAGCCCAACAGGAAAAATCGGTCGAAGTTGTCGCATAAAGGACATAGAGCGATTTTCTGTTCATTGAAAACGAATCATCACAACGAAGCGACAATCCTGTTTTCAAGACTCTGTAGGCTCTTTTTGTAGTCGTTCACATACTCAAACGAAAAATCATACACGACATCTTTGAGGATCAGCGGCTCAGGTGCTGCCATCTGAAAATCAACTTTTGCTTCAGGGTTTTCTAACGCAGTACGAATCTGTTCATTGGACAAGACCCCTTTCCCTCGTTTTTCAAGAGCGGATACGATCCGACGAATCTGATTCCACAGATATGTCTGCGCATAAAAATCAAGGACTAAAAAACCTTTTTTTTCAGACAGAACAATATTGTCAATGGTCCGAACCGGGTCTTTCAACGACTCAACCCGTGCGAAATTCTGAAAGTTATGCTCACCGGTAAACAACCCAGCAGCAGACAATACCGCATCAACATCAAGACCGGTACTCCGAAGATAATACCGGTACTCCCGCCTTTTCGCATGACGAGGATAAAAGCCACAATCTACCGTTTTAATTCCATAGATGAAAACATCTGATGTTCCCTTTGCCAGCTTTGTAATAATCTCATCTTTGGAAAGGGTCGTATCAAACGCACACACATTACCCAAAGCAGAAACCCCCCGATCAGTACGACTCGCGGTACGAAAACAAGAGATCCGTGCGTCATCAAAAATTCCTTGTTTTATCAGCAGATCCAAAAGCGTTTGTTCAATGGTTTGTTGACCAGGTTGTCGCGCGTACCCAGAAAAATGTTTCCCGTCATAGGCGAACTTCACCGCAAATCGCATACAAACACCACAAGACGTTCTTCCATAAAAACCGTTCTGATTCACTTTTCAGGGAATAAAAAAAGATAACCATCGAGTTTTACGGTTTTTACCATCGCGGTATCAACAGAAGCGTCCTTTGGTTTGTGAATCTCAACAGTAGCATAAGATTTCGAATCCATCAGCTGAATTTCGTTTTTCGACTGACTCACCACGATCATTTCCTTGACCATCTCAAGGCCACCAAAAATCCTTGAAGGCAGGACATCCTTTCCCTCGATGACTTTTTCCGCCCAGCTGGACAGATCAATGGCACGGACCTTGTTTGCATGAAGAGAGATAAGATAGTAGTACACGCTATCAAATACAAAGAAATCCCCTTTACGATACGCCGGAATGCGCACAAGATAGGTCATCCGGTACACCTGTCTGCTGTCTTTCATTCCTGCTGATGATGCTGATTGTTTGAAGTCCCCACCGAACTGCTCCTGGACCTTTTTGGCAATCGACAGTGCAGTTCCTTTTTCACTGAGGAAAAAATCAAGACCCTCGCGTTTTACGTCGATGTCCGTGATGAACAACCCTCGTTTGCCACTCTCTTGAAATTGCCCGACCATTTTTTCAACAGCAGATCGAAGGGTTTTTAGCTCCACGTCGGTAAATGTCCGATGCTCGGATCGAATCTGTAAAATCGCCTCGTAGTACCCACCTGCTTCCCGTGAACATATCTCACAGGTGTTATGTCTGATGCGGACGGTGAGCGGATGTTGTTCAGTAATGGTGTAACCCTCGAGGGATCCGGAGATGAACACCATGCAGGTAATGACTCTATCCTTTTCGTTGCACCGGGTTTGAATCGTAACACCTTTGAGTTCAGGGCTGATAGAAAACGCATCTTTAATGTGTCGTTTCAGGATGTCATCAAAAGGCTCTGCAACCCAGGTGTTCTTGTATTTATATGAGGAACAACGCGGGCAGAGCATGACATCAAGGATTGGTGGTCCTTTAGAAAACTGCGTGTGTTTCAGATAGCAGTTCATGCAGACGCCGTTTCGAAAGATCGATTCGTCTTTACCGCATTCAACGCAAAACATGCTTGTGTTCCATTCCTGTTAGGTTCTTTGGGTGAGATATACGCCATAGATTATTAATGCTGCGCCCAGAAGGAAAAACCATGTCAGTGGTGTACCGAGGAAAAACGACATCAGGATCGTAAAGAGTGGAATGAAATTCAAAAAGACCGCTGCTTTGCTGGCGTCGATGTGCTTCAACGCATAGTACCACCCGAGATACCCGAAGAGAGAACAGGTAAGAGCCAGATACAGGACCGCAAGCCATCCATTCAATGATGTCTGTTGAAGGATCGAGCCAAGATGCATAAGAACAAAGGGGATGTAAAAAAGCGTACCAAAACCAAACGCATAGGTGGTAATCACAAACTCATCATAGGTTTTCAACAGCCGTTTCCCGACAAAAGAATAGAGTGCCCAGCAGAACGCAGACAGCAACATCAGGATTCCGCCGATGAAAAAAAGGTTATCAAAGGTCAGTGCTTGTTTTGAGATATCGGAAAACATGATGACGAAAACCCCGACAAACGAAAGAACGATCCCTGCAATCCTTTTTCTTGTCAGAGTCTCATGCAGGAATAAGCCAGAGAGGATCGCGATGAAAATCACGTTGGTGTTGATGAGCACCGAAGCGGTCGGAGCATTCGTGTAATGGATGCCAAGGAACTGGAACAGATACAAAAGGGTGACACCGGTCAGCCCCAGGACGACTAGCCAGGGGAGCTCTTTTTTTGGAAGCAGTAAAGGTTTTCTTCGCAGGACCACAAGAAGGATCATCAAGGGGGTTGCAATAAGAAACCGCAGAAACCCCAGATCAATCGGGTCCATCTCCTTTGTGGTGATATCGACGACAATAAACGACCCTGCCCAGACGAAAGCAACAAGAAGAAGGATGAATCCGATAAGGAGATTCCTGTTCATGAGCACCGATAAACAGAAACGGTGTTATAAAACGATATCCCCTGTGATTTTTCGACAAGAAAAAACTTTAAAATACTTCCGTTCAGGATACAACAGATCCTTGATTTGTATAGAGGAACGGAACGTGTATCCTTCCTCGTTCTACGACCAGGTTAGTAGTGGTTTATTCGGTTTCGGTAAGAGGTGTACAGGACTAGGGTACGAAGTGTACAACAAGACGCTTTAAAGAAAACAGACAAAATAGGAATCGAGGAGTGATAAAAAATGATGATTGTTGGTCAAGTATCAAGCCCCGAGGAAGCAACCGAAGTAGAATTTATTGCAAAATCTTTTGTCGTCGCGAACCGCGCACGAGCCCTTGCCTTACAACTACGAGAGGTGTAAGAAGATGGAGAAAAAGACAAAGGTGAAGAAATCCGTCCCCACTGACATCCCGATTTTCTGGGTAAATATCGTAGCTACTGACGCGGACAGTGCGTAAGATCTATGATTTTACGAGCCCGACCGGTTTTTTAGGGTTTTTTTTTGTTTTTTTTCCATTATCGGACTCGTCGGAATCGTTGATCTTTTTGCCGCTCTCAAGGGTCCCATCCACAAGCCCGTCATCAAGGATGACGTCATACTCTACCTTGTATTCACCAGGGTCCCCTTCCGAGAACCTGAAATTTTTCTCACGGCATAACGCGATCATCGGGTAATTATCCTTCAGGACGACCCCGGTGACCTTTGACAGGTTCTTGTCTTTTGCGATTTCTATGAGATAATCAAGGAACTCAGAGCCGAGGCCTTGCCGCTGCCATTCATCGGTGACGACCAGAGCGAACTCTGCTTCATCGTTCCGGGCAGGATCAAGGATAAGCCGGGAGACGCCAAGGAGCCGTTTTTTCCCATTTTCCTCCATTTCTGCGACAATACCTATCTCCCTGTCGTAGTCTATGTTACAATATCGTGTTCGAACCTCATGTGGTGTGTCTTTGATGATTCGGAAAAACCGGAAACGAACGGTTTCCTCAGAGAATGTTTTAAACATCTCCAGCCACATGTTCTCATCCTCAGGCTTTATCGGCCGAAGCAGGGCTTTTTTCCCATCCTTCAGGACGATCGGCTTCATGTATTTGACTGGATATGGCGTAATAATAAGATGCGGATGTTTCGCAGGCTCAGGATCAAGGATGATCCGGGCATCGACCGCGATAAGGTCGTTTCCCTGCGGGATTAGCGGGTTGATATCGACTTCTTTGATCTCAGGATGATCGATAAGCATCTGTGAAAACTTAATCATCGCTTCTTCGACTTTCTTCATATCAACAGGCGGGACGTTTCGGAATCCTTTCAAAAGCTCATATGCCTTTGTCTTTTCAATGATACGCTGCGCCAAGGTCTGGTTCAACGGGGGAAAACCGATCGCACGGTCCTTAAACAACTCGGTATAAATACCACCCAATCCAAAGAGGATCACCGACCCGAACACCGGGTCCTTTTTTGATCCAAGGATCAGTTCATACCCCTGATTCTTAATCTGCTTCTGAATGGTTACCCCAAGGATCGTCGCACCCGGGACTTTTTCTTTCGCTTGCTTAACCATTGCTCTAAATGCGGTTTTCACATCATCCCCACATCGTAGATCAAGGACGACGCCACCGACATCGCTCTTGTGACTAATCTGTGGAGATAATATCTTCATCACCACTGGGTACCCTATTTTCTCTGCTGCGATCCTTGCTTTTTCTTCATTTTCTGTTATGATCGGCGATGTTGTGTTAATCCCGTAGAGCTCAAGAAATGTCTTTGCCTCGCTTTCATTAAGCAGGACTCTTTTCTCTTTTGCTGCTGCATTTAGGATTTTTTTGATAATCTCGGTATGAGCCGGGGTTTTGATGTTTAACTCCTCCGGGGTCTCATACAGCTGGCCTAAATGACGTTCATAATGATACAGATACATGTAGGATTCAACCGCTTCATCGGGTGATGCATAGGTCGGGATGTTGTTCCGGTTGAGGATCTCCCTTGCGTGATACACGCTTGCCTCACCGATAAAAGAGGTGAGAATAGGTTTGGTTGATTTTCGCGCGATATCCACAAGTCGGTCCGCGAGTTTCTGCGGGTCAGCCATCACCTGAGGGACACAGAGGATCAACAGACCGTCGATGTTCTTATCCTCAAGGCAAATCTCGATTGCTTTCTGATACCGCTCCTCGTCGCCATCTCCGATGATGTCCACGGGGTTGCCATGGCTCCAATGGGTCGGCAGCACCTTATTGAGCTTATCGATCGTCTCAGGGGACAACGTAGCAAGCTTACCGCCTTTCTCGATGATCGAATCCGTGGCAAGCACTCCGGGTCCTCCAGCATTGGTCACGATTGCGATGTTCGGCCCCATCGGACGCGGCTGTTTGGCAAGAATAGATGAGCAGTTGAACAAATCCATGATATCCATGACACGGACAACACCTGACCTTCGGAACGCAGCCTCATAGATGATGTCCTCACCGGCAAGAGCACCAGTGTGGGACGCCGCTGCCTTTGCCCCTTCTTTATAGCGCCCGGATTTAATCACAATAATCGGCTTTGCACGAGCGAACGCTTTAGTCGCACTCATGAACTTCCGCGCATCAGTAATCGACTCGATATACAACACGATGCTTCTGGTGTGAATGTCCATCCCGAAATAATCGATGAGGTCACCGAAATCGACATCAAGCATCGAGCCGACAGAAACAAACGAGCTGAACCCGACTTTCGCGGCTGCAGCCCAGTCAAGGATCGCCCCACAGACCGCACCACTCTGAGATAGCAGCGCAATCGACCCTTTCTCAGGCATGGAGCCGGCAAAGGTCGCATTCAAATTCAGATACGGCATGATGAAACCGACACAATTCGGACCCAGGATACGCAACTCATATTTTTTCTTCAGTTCAAGCAGTCGTTCTTCCCGAATAACACCCTCAGGTCCGATCTCTTTAAACCCAGCAGAGATGATCAAAATACCTTTGATGCCTCGTATCCCACACTGTTCGACTATATCACAGACGATAGACGCGGGTGTGGCAATAATCGCCAAATCGACGATCTTGGGAACATCATTGATGGATGGATAGGCTTGTACCCCCTGCACGCTCTCTCGTTTTGAATTCACAGGATAGACAACGCCCTCATACCCCGATCCTATGAGATTTCGAAAAATCCTGTATCCAGCGGACCCGATGGTTTCACTTGCGCCAATCACTGCGATACTTTTTGGTTTGAATATTTTATCAAATTTTGCACCATTCATCGTGTTTCCCTCCATAGTAATGAGCTGTAGAGCACCAAAACCTCAAAACTCAAGCGATTATATAAGGATATCGCCACCTCTGTTTTTATTGTTAAAAAAATAAAGAAAAAAAGGAAAATAATTCCTTTTCCCGAACCTAGGTCTTCTGCTCGCTGATGTTCTTATACGCTTTATACCGTGTCAGCGTGCTTTCCTCCAGTTGTTTATGTAACTTTGCTGCTTCCTCCGGGAAGGTTTGCACAAGCGCAGCGTACCGGACTTCACCCATGAGGAAATCATGGATCGAGCCGTTCGGCGGCTGGTAATCAAGCTGGAACGGGTTTTTCCCTTCAGCGGCAAGACGGGGATCGAACCGATATAACGACCAGTACCCTGATTCTACCGCACGTTTCTCCTCTTCCTGGGTTTTGCCCATACCTGCCTTTATACCATGGTTAATGCAGGGCGCATAGGCGATAATCAGCGAAGGACCATGATACGATTCTGCTTCCTTGAGTGCCTTCATCAGCTGATTCTTATTTGCACCCATCGCCACCGAGGCGACATACACGTATCCGTAGCTCATCGCGATAAGACCTAGATCCTTCTTCTTCGTCTTTTTCCCAGACTCTGCAAACTTTGCTATAGATCCGACCGGCGTTGCTTTTGAAGACTGCCCACCGGTGTTCGAATACAGCTCGGTGTCCAGCACCAAGATGTTGATGTCCTCGTTCATCGCAAGCACATGGTCAAGACCACCATAGCCGATATCATACGCCCAGCCATCCCCACCGACAGTCCAGATCGATTTCTTTGTCAGCATATCACGCGATTCCCAGATCTGGTTCAGCATCTCTTCTTTGTGGTTCTTCTCAAGCAATCCTTTGATCGCATCTCCGGATTCCTTTGATTTATCAGCATCGTGCATGTTTTGAAGCCAGCCGGTGAACGCGTCTTTTAGCTCCCCTTGGGTCTTTTGCACGGCTTGGGTGATGAGATCAGCGAGTTTTGCCTGACGTTGCGCGGTGGCAAGCATCATACCAAATCCATACTCAGCGTTATCTTCGAACAGCGAGTTGGCCCATGCTGGACCAAAGCCTTTGGCGTTGACGGTAAACGGCACTGACGGGGCGGAACCTCCCCAGATAGAGGAGCAGCCTGTCGCGTTTGCAATGATCATCCGGTCACCAAAAAGCTGCGTTACCGCTTTAAGATACGGTGTTTCACCACATCCAGCACAAGCACCGGAGAACTCAAGTAACGGTTTTTGGAACTGAGAGCCTTTCACCGAATATTTGTCAAACCCTCCAGATCGAATAGGTATCGTTGCCGCATACTGTTGTAATGGTCGTTGTTTTTCAACCTGCGAAGCTATCGGTTTCATGACCAGAGCCTTTTCTTTAGCGGGGCAGATGTCGGCACAGTTGCCACATCCAAGACAGTCCTCAGCATAGACCTGGATTCTGAAAAACAGTCCCTCCGCTTCTTTACCGACCGCTTTTTTCGCATCAAATCCACTCGGTGCTTTGCTCAATTCCTCCTGTGTCAGAAGCACTGGTCGAATGGTAGCATGCGGACAGACCATCGCACATTGATTACACTGGATGCATTTGTCGATAAGCCATTCGGGAACGGTAATAGCGACCCCTCGCTTCTCATACTGCGAGGTGCCTGCGGGGAAAAAACCGCCAGGAGCAAAGACGCTAACCGGGAGTTTATCCCCCTGTTGTGCGAGCATCGGTCGCATGACCTTGGTAATAAACTCTGGTTCTTTCCTAACCTCTGTTTTATTATTGGGTAGGTTTGACCATGACGACGGATATTGGATTTCTTTGATACCTGCGGCAGCCGCGTCGACTGCTTTCCAGTTCATCTCAATAACGTTTTGTCCTTTTTTTCCGTAGGTTTTTGCAATAGCGTCTTTCAGGTATTTCATCGCATCAGTAATTGGCAGGACGTTGGACAGTTTGAAAAACACGGTCTGCATGACCATGTTGATCCGACCACCCAGACCGATTTCCTCAGCGATTTTCACGGCGTCAATGTTATAAAATTTCAGATGTTTCTGCGCAATCGTCTTCTTCAGTGAATTCGGAAGACAAGACTCCATATCCTCCAGTGACCATGGCGAGTTAAGCACAAAGGTCCCACCCTCACGGATGCCCTCGAGGAGTTCATATTTATCGACATAGGATGCCTGATGACAGGCGATGTAATCAGCTTTTTCGATCAGATAAGGTGAGTGGATAGGGTTTTTTCCAAACCGGAGGTGAGACATGGTAACCCCACCGGATTTCTTCGAATCATACGCAAAGTATCCTTGGACATACATCGAGGTGTTGTTCCCAATGATCTTGATTGCATCTTTGTTTGCACCAACCGTTCCGTCAGATCCCATCCCCCAGAACTTACATCGGATGAGGCCTTCAGGAGCAGTGTCAATCTGTTCACCTAACGGAAGGGATGTCTTGGTGACGTCATCATCGATGCCGACCGTGAAGTGGTTCTTCGGTTGTGCTTGTTGCAGATTGTCAAACACCGCTTTTGCCATGGTCGGAGTGAATTCCTTAGACCCAAGACCATATCTCCCACCAAACACCGGGATGTTCATTTTTCTATCATGCAGGACCGCTGACACATCAAGGTATAACGGTTCCCCAAATCCCGTGCTTTCCTTGGTTCTATCAAGGACTGCTATCTTTTTTACGGTTTTCGGAATAATGTTGATGAAATGATCTGCAGAGAACGGCCGATACAACCGAACTTTAACCAGACCAACTTTCTCGCCTTTTTTGTTTAGATATTCGACGACTTCACCAGCAGTCTCACAACCAGATCCCATCATGACAAGGACCCGGTCTGCATCAGGCGCACCAGCATAATCAAAGAGATGATAGGACCGTCCTATCATGGTGCTGACCCGTTGCATCTCTTCTTCGACGATCCCAGGGACCGCCTGGAAATATTTGTTTGATGCTTCAGTGACCTGGAAGTAGATATCAGGATTCTGTGCCGTACCCCGCTGATGGGGGTGTTCCGGGTTGAGTGCACGCTGCCGATGCTTTTTAATCGCATCCCAATCGACGATTTTTGCGATATCCTCATAGTCAATCAGTTCGATTTTCTGTATCTCATGAGAGGTGCGGAATCCATCGAAGAAATGCATAAAGGGTACACTTGCATGCAGTGTGGAAAGATGCGCAACCAATGCAAGATCCATTGCTTCCTGCACGGAGTTTGATGAAAGTAACGCAAATCCTGTTGCTCGTGTCGCCATGACATCTTGATGATCACCGAAAATCGACAATGCTTGTCCGGCGATGGCACGACCGGTCACATGGAATACGCAAGGCATCAGCTCCCCGGCGATCTTATACATGTTAGGGATCATCAGGAGTAGCCCTTGGGAAGCGGTAAATGTTACAGCAAAGGCTCCAGCACTCAACGCACCGTGAACTGCACCAGCAGCCCCACCCTCCGATTGCATTTCTGAGACCTTGAGGACTTGGCCGAAAATGTTTTTCCGTCCGTGGGCAGCCCATGCGTCGACCTCTTCACCCATCGGAGATGACGGCGTGATAGGGTAGATAGCTGTAACGTCGCTAAACGCGTAGGCGACATGCGCCGCAGCAGTATTTCCATCAACACTTTTTATCAGAGTTTTTTTCTTATTGTTTTTTGTTTCCATCATGGTTTCTTGTTTGGTCATGAAAAACACCTCATGAGAAGAACTCTCATACGTTTTCATTATAAGGAATCGTCAACTAACTAACCGGTATTCTGGATTGATAGATAAATATTTGGTTACCAGGAGAAGAAGGGCTAGAGATTCCAATAATCACCGAGGAATCGTTTCAGCTGGGAAACGATGTTTTTTACTCCTTCAGGGTCAGTGTCAGGGATGTCTGCTTCCTCCAAGTAGTCTTGTTTTCCTAAAACACCGCAGATGATATTATAATACGATTTAATGCAGGCGGTACTGTTATACCCTCCACCGAGGAGAACCAGCAGCTTTTTACAGGTTTCCTGGGAGAGCTCTGTGATTTGTCTTGCGAGATGATAGTACGTCTGATATGTGAGATTCAGATCGGCAAGTGGGTCTGCATGATGCGAATCCACTCCAGATTGATACAGGATGATCTCCGGTTGAAACTGACGTGTGATGGGCGGCACGATTTCTTTAAATGCCTTCAAATAACTCATGCCACCAGTACCTGGGGGAAATGGGAGATTGACCGTATACCCTGCAGCATCATCCCTGCCGATCGTCTCGACACGCCCTGTACCAGGATATAATGTCCGTCCATCCTGATGAAACGACAGATTAAGGACGGTTCGATCATCGATATAAATGTCCTGGGTCCCATTCCCATGATGAACATCCAGGTCAATGATCATAAACCGCTTCAGGTGATGTTTATCTCTGAGGTATTCGATGGTTATTGCAATATCGTTGAAGAAACAAAATCCTGAGGAATGCCCTTTGCTTGCATGGTGAAAACCACCGAGTGGGTTGACCGTGCAATTATACCCTTCGAACAATTTTTCACCGGCAAACATGCTTCCTCCAGCAGCCAGGCTTGCGACTTCAAAAATCCCTTTGGGCGCCGGTGTATCCTCTGATAGCCATCCACCGGTTTGACTGAGTTGTTTTACATGCTCGACATAGGACGCGTCATGAACCCGTAGCAAATCTGCTTCTGTTGCTTTCTTAGGTGTGAACAGAGAAAATTCTGAAAGCATATTCTTTTCTTTCAGAATTGCGATGGTGTTCTTTGGTTTGTCGCCAATGAGCGGATGATCAATCCCCAGGTCGTACTTATTATAATCCTCGTGGTAGACGATTGCTTGTTTCATGCTTCCTGATAGGGAATCGTAAAGGATGTAAAAAGGTTCCTGCCAAGCAGCCCTGGACAGTTAAGCAAATATATCTGTTTGGTATTTACATCAAAAGCTATCATATCGCTCTTGGGGATCTCTTCAGAAACATATTCGTACAGATCATGAAGGGAGGCGTTTGTAATCCTGTAGAATCATGGTGACGAAATGACAACAGAAAAGAAGAAGAAAGACTCAACCAAAAAACTCCAGGTCGCATTCTATTGGGCTGCCAGCTGTGGCGGCTGTGAAATCGGGATGCTTGACATTGACGAAAAAATCCTTGATGTGACCGCAGCTGCCGATATCGTGTTTTGGCCGGTTGCCCTTGACATAAAATACAAAGACGTTGAAGCGTTCGATGATCAAAGCATTGATGTCTGTTTTTTCAACGGTGGCATCCGCACCTCAGAGCATGAACATCTCGCAAAACTCCTCCGGAAGAAATCAAAGGCTCTCGTCTCCTTTGGCGCTTGCGCGGTCAGTGGCGGAGTACCAGGTCTAGCCAACATGGCTAATCGTGAAGAAGTCTTCAAAACAGCTTATCTTGAGAACCCTTCAACTGAAAACCCTGAAAAGACACTTCCGAAAACCAAATCAAAGGTAAAAGAAGGAGACCTGACTATCCCTGAATTTTACGACGCGGTAAAACCCCTTCATCAAGTCGTTGACGTCGATTACTATATTCCTGGGTGCCCACCTCCACCATGGTTGATCCTTGATGCATTTAACGCTATTGTAGAAAACAAGCTTCCAGCGAAAGGCTCAGTGCTTGCGCCTCTTAAATCAGTTTGTGACGAATGCCGGTTTAAACTATCGGAAAAGAAGATCAACTCAGTGAAACGTATTTATGAACTGGAAAAAATCGAGGAGAAATGCTTCCTGGAACAAAGCGTCATCTGTATGGGGCCTGCGACACGATCCGGATGCCGCGGGCGATGCATGGAGGGAAACATGCCCTGTACCGGATGTGGTGGAATACTCCCCAACGCTCTTGACCAGGGAGCAAGTATGATCTCCGCGCTTGCATCAATCCTGGGTGTGGAATCTGAACAAGGGATGAACGATGAAGAGGTTGACAGACTTATCGAAGAAGTCCGTGACGTGGTTGGGACATTCTACAAATACACGTTACCAGCATCGCTGATTAACCGTAAGGTGATGAAATGAAGACGATCACCATTGATCCCATCACCAGGTTAGAAGGCCATGGGAAAATCAACATCTTCCTTGATGATAGCGGGAACGTGGAAAACGCTTACTTGCAGATCCCAGAGCTTCGAGGATTTGAACGATTCTCCGAGGGACGACGCGCCGAGGATATGCCTCAGATCACCTCTCGCATCTGCGGGGTCTGTCCGGTCGCTCATCATTTTGCTGCCACCAAGGCTTTGGACGCGGCGTTCCATGTCGACCCGCCAGCAGCTGCAAAGAAACTCCGTGAACTCCTCTACTGTGGATACATCATCTATGACCATATCTTACATTTCTATTTCCTTGGAGGACCTGATTTCGTGGTCGGTCCAGATGCACCAGCAGCAAAAAGAAACATCCTGGGGGTCATAGAAAAAGCAGGGATCGATGTTGCAAAGGATGTGATTAAACATCGCGCGTACGGCCAGAAGATCACCGCGATCCTCGGCGGAAAAGCAACGCATCCGGTCTGCGGACTTCCGGGTGGAGTTTCAAAAGGGCTTTCCAAGGACGAAGTCTTGGAAATCAAAGACATGGTCGGGTCCTGTAACACCTTTGCGAAATTCACCTTAAACCTGTTTGATGATATCGTTCTGAAGAACAAAGCCTATGTTGATCTGATTCGTTCAGACCCCTACACGCTTAAAACCTACAACATGGGACTTGTCGATGCCCACAACAAGGTCAATTTCTACGACGGACTCATCCGAGTCACGGATCAAGAAGGCAACGAACTTGAGAAATTCAAAGGCGAGAACTACGCCAAACACATCGCCGAGCATGTCGAAGAATGGAGCTACATGAAATTCCCGTACCTCAAAAGCATCGGATGGCATGGTCTTTCGGATGGGAAAAAAAGTGGTATTTACCGCGTTGGTCCCTTGGGAAGGCTGAACGCAGCCGCGGGTATGACAACCCCACAGGCAGAAAAGGAATACAAACGGATGTTTGACACTCTCGGCGGAAAGCCAGTGAACTCTACCCTTGCATTCCATTGGGCGCGACTCATTGAGCTGCTCTATGCGACAGAGCGAGCCAAAGAGCTCATTGAGGATGCGGACATCACTTCTTCACATATTCGAAACCCGGTTGGGATACCAGGGGAGGGAGTCGGCGTCGTCGAAGCTGCCCGGGGCACCTTGATTCATCACTATCAGCTTGACAAGAATGGACTGATCAAGAAAGCAAATCTGATTGTTGCGACGACGAACAATGCTGGAGCAATCACGATGTCGGTCCGGAATGCAGCCAAAGGTGTAATACAGAAAGGAGTGGTCAATGACGGGCTGTTGAATAAAGTGGAAATGGCGTTCCGTGCCTACGACCCGTGTTTCGGTTGCGCGACCCATACGCTCCCCGGAGGGTTACCGATGACAGTGAATATTTACGATCATAAGAAGAATTTATATCGATCACTTTCACAACACTAGGAGATCAAGATGAAAACGATCGTGCTTGGTATTGGAAACCCAATATTGCAGGATGACGGCGTTGGCATCCATGTCATCGATGCACTACGACCGCACATTACCAACCCGATGGTAACCGTAGATTCTGCATACACCGGAGGAATGAATCTCCTGGACATGATCCGTGGTTACGAGAAGGTCATCTTAATCGATGCAATCAAACAAGAAGGCAGCAGGCCAGGTGCGGTGAAACGATTCTTGCTTTCTGATGCACCGACCGTCCATTCCTGTAACCCTCATGATGTATCGCTGTCTGAAGCGCTGCGTCTTGCAAAACAAATTGGAGAAAAGCATCTCCCCAGTGAAATCGTGGTCATTGGTATTGTCGTGAAAAACACCTTTGATTTTGGAGAGCGTCTCAGCAAAGAGGTCGCCTCCGCGGTACCAAACGCAGTAACCATGGTACTAGATGAATTGAAAAACACCTAGAGGAAAATAACATGTCAAAAGAATTTGAACCAAACATCCTAGGATTTCTCTGCAACTGGTGCAGTTACGCAGGAGCTGACCTAGCTGGGACCAGTAGGATGAAATACCCAACGAATCTGAAATCAATTCGTGTCATGTGCTCAGGGCGGGTCGACCCGGCTTTTGTTCTTGAGGCATTCAGGAAAGGGGTTGATGGCGTTCTCATAGCAGGGTGTCATCCTGGTGACTGCCATTACCAATCAGGCAACTATAAGACGAACCGACGGGTTAAATTGCTGAAAAAATTATTAGAAGAACTCGGGATTGAGCCACAACGTATACGATTTGAATACGTCTCTGCCTCAGAAGGACAGAAGTTCGCTACAGTGGTCACTGAGTTTGTCGCAGAGATCAAAAAAATAGGGCCTAATCCCATTACCGTACATAATAAATAAAAAAAGAGGTGAATAACACATGGCAGAGGAAAAGAAAGGAAAAGTAGAGGAAGCAGCTGAAAAAACCGGGGAAGTCGTCGGAAAAGGTGTTAAAAAAGGCTGGGATGTTGTAAAAGCTTTTGGAAAAGGGGTAAAAGAGGGAGTATCAAAGGATAAAAAAGGAGAAAAAAAAGAATAATACCTTTCAATCATTTTTCTTTTAATACTGTACTATCCGGTAGGAGTGCCACTTGAGAAACGACGATGAGGTCTCAGGAGAAAACCTACCTCAAAAGGATAGAGAGATTAAAATAGATTTATATAATATAAATTTGTATTGTTATACTCAGAGGTATGAATTGAAAAAAATATTATTTACGTTTGTCGTCGTTTTTTCGCTGATTGCCCTCGCCTCATCAAAGGCAGCTGATCAATACCGATCAAATGCTCTCCAAATCACAAGCAAATCAAATACTTCAACTGATTGTTCAGGAAATGTGACCAATATTTCGATTGAAAACATCGTTGGGGGCGTAGGTTTAACAGGAGTCGTGAGAAACAATGGAGGAGTCACTCTCAATAATCTCACAGTATCGATAAATATGACCACGGGCTCTTTTGTACGATTAAAAACCACTTCTTTTTCAATACAGACACTCGCGATAAACGAATCAACCGAACTCCGCATACAACTCTTTGGCATTGGTCTTGGAAAACTCACACCACTCCCCGAGATATCAATTATCGTAAAATCTTCTGAGAGTGTTCAAAAAGAAGTGCAAATCGTTACCATGATCTTTGGTCCATTTACGAAAATTATTACCACTTATATCAAGGGAGAGGCATTTAACGGATATACACTGTTCTCCCCGGAATACTCTAAAAAAGCTTTTTTAATGGACAAACAGGGCAAAATTGTCCATACATGGGAAAGCAGCTATATCCAAGGACTGGGATTGCTTCTCCTAGAAAATGGGGACCTTCTTCGTACTGCGCTGCTCTACAACAATCCAGTGTTCATCGCCGGTGGAGCGACCGGAGGCGTAGAGCTCTTTAACTGGAACGGATCGATTCTTTGGCATTACAACTATTCAAATGATCAGCATTGCCTCCATCATGACATTGAAATTCTCCCCAATGGCCATATCCTTATGGTCGGATGGGAATATAAAACAGCTGAAGAGGCGATTGCTGCTGGTCGGAATCCTGATACTCTACCGGTCGGCGAATTATGGCCTGACCATGTCATCGAGGTTGAACGAACCGGTCCGTTCGGAGGCACTATCGTCTGGGAATGGCATACCTGGGATCATCTCATACAAGATTTTAACCCAGTAAAAGAGAATTATGGTGTCGTGAAAGAGCACCCTGAGCTGATCGACATCAATTATGGTACTGATATCGGGAAGGAACGCGCAGATTGGAACCATATCAACTCCATTGATTATAATGAGAAATATGATCAGATTCTTCTGAGTGCTCATAACCAACATGAGATCTGGATCATCGATCATAGTACAACCACGGAAGAATCAGCAGGACATACAGGTGGTAACAGTGGAAACGGAGGCGACCTTCTCTATCGGTACGGAAACCCAGAAACCTATGGTGCAGGAACTTCAAATGACCAGCGACTCTTTGGACAACATGATGCACAATGGATTCCAGAAGGATCCCCGGGCGAAGGAAATATCCTTATCTTCAATAATGGTGAAGGACGACCAGATGGGCAATACTCGTCGGTCGATGAGTTAATTCCACCAGTCGATGACAATGGCTTTTATTATCTAGAGCCGGGTTTAGCTTACGGACCAAAGGAGCTTGTCTGGAGCTATACCGCTGAGAACCCGTTTGATTTTTATGCCGGGTACCTCTCGAGTGCCCAACGATTACCGAATGGAAATACGCTGGTCTGCGATGGGGACCATGGTGAATTCTTCGAAGTAACGTCAGAGAAAAAAACGGTATGGAAATATCACAATACGATTCCGAATCCAATTGCTAATCAAGTCTTTAAAATTCTCTGCTATCCCCCTGACTATCCTGGTCTTAACTATCTTTCATAAATAATTTGTAAGAACAAGGTGTACAACCTCTCTTGATCTTCGCTAGGGTCAATCGAAGAGAAATTTATTGTTCTGATTCTTTTTTTCAACACAGGCCTTTCACCGAAAGAATTATATAGTATAATTTCAATTAAAACTTACCTATTTGATTTAGAGGAGGCAAAGAAAAAATGTTAAGAAAATCGATATTAAAGGCAGCCTTGGTCATTATCATCGCCTTAGCAATGATTATCCCAGCGTCGGCGATAAACACAAAAACAAAAACCTTAAGCGTCGTTTCACCTCAACCAATAACGACGAATAGAGACATCATCTTTGAAGATAGCTTTGAAGCCTACGATGATTGGCTCATTGATTTCCCGCCATGGACATGTATCGATGTTGATGGATCAGTAACTTTTACTCATACCGGATATACCTGGCCTCATCAATTAGAACCCCAAGCATTCATTATCTTCAACCCTGCCACAACTGTACCACCATCAACAGAAGCAGCTATGGCGCCTCACACAGGTGCTAAAGAAGCAATGGCGATTAATGATGACAATACCGGATACGTCAGCGATGATTGGCTCATAACCCCACAGCTTTCAGGTTCATATGACTCAGTCACGTTCTGGGCACATTCATACAGTAGCCAGTACAATTTAGAGAGGATCACCGTCTGTGTTTCCACAACCGATACCGATCCAGCGAGTTTTACAATGATCTCACCAGATCCCTATCTCACCGTGCCACTGGACTGGACAGAATATACTTACGATATCAGCAGCTATTCCGGTCAAGCCATCTACATTGGAATTCACTATATGTCAACAGACTCTTGGATGCTATTCTTAGATGACTTCCAAGTCACAGGCAGTGCTGGAGATGCCACACCACCAGTCACCACATGTACTCTTGAGGGGACCATGGATGGAGAAATCTACACCAGTGACGTTACTGTGACCTTGACTGCGACCGACGACATGTCTGGTGTGAACTACACCAGGTATAAGGTTGACGGTGGCGAATGGAACATCTACACCGCACCATTTGTTGTCTCTGGAAACGGCGAACACATCGTAGCTTTCTACTCAGCCGACATTGCAGGAAACATTGAAACGGAAAAATCAGCGACATTCACTATACAATACCCAATCGAAATCACCATAAAAGGTGGAATGGGCGTCTCTGCGGTTATTAAAAACACTGGATCGTCAGATCTGACGGACATCGCCTGGAGCATCTCACTTAAAGGAGGCATTTTGTTAAAAGCAAATCAGACATCGGGTAACATCCTCCAACTTGCCGCAGGTGCCTCAACGACAAAGAAACTTCCGGTCCTTGGATTCGGAAAAACGACGATCACCGTCCTTGTGAATGGCATTCCGAAGACTGGACAAGGATTCATCTTCCTGTTCTTCGCCCTCGGGGTCAAATAATACCCCATATCTTTTTTTTATTTTTTTCTTATCTGTTTAAAAAAGAATGAAAGAAAAAAAGAAATAAAACGACCATTCAAGGTCGTTTGAACTTATTCAAGAACGTGTATGTTTTTCTTTTGACAAATATCTTTGAGATCCTTTGGCCAGACCGTGACGCTGACTTCACCAAGGTGCGCTTTTTTCAACAGATACATATATGTTCTTGACTGACCGATCCCACCACCGATGCTCAGCGGTATTTTATTGTTCAGAATCGCTTGGTGATAGGGCAGTTTGAGGAAATCTGTTTGACCGGACAATTCGAGTTGTTTTTTCAGTGTCTCCGGAGTAACCCTGATGCCCATTGAGGAAAGCTCATGCCGTCGCTGGGTGACCGGATTCCACACGAGGATATCTCCATTCAGCCCGTAGGTTTGTTTTTTGGTTTCCTTGGAGGTATCAGTGATCCAATCATCGTAATCAGCGGCCCGCATCTCATGAGGATATCCATCCTTTAGCACCGAACCGATACCAATAATGAAGATCGCTGGATGGTCCTGAAGGATTGCGGTTTCCCGCTGCTTCCGAGGCATCTCAGGGTACATCTCCAGGATTTCTTCAGCATGGAAGAACTCAAGCTTGTCAGGGAGATTAGGAATCGTTTTAGATTCGAGCTGTGGGAATTCATCAAGGACGAGGTTCTCCGCGCCTTTAATGACTTTCCAGATTTTATTGACTGTCTCTTTAAGGTATTTGATGTTCCTTTGTTCTTTTGAAATGACTTTCTCCCAATCCCATTGGTCCACATACGCGCTGTGGTCATGGTCAAGGAAATAGTCTTTCCGGACCGCACGCATATCGGTGTTCAGACCCTCGCCCACATTCATATCGAATTCTTTGAGTGCCATCCGTTTCCATTTCGTCGCTGCTTGAACAACCTGCGCCTGGATCCTCTTCTCAAGACCAAGCCCACAAGGAAATTCAATAGGAGTCCTTGAACCGTCACGGTCAAGATAGTCGTTTACCCCACTATCTTTGTCGACAATCAAAGGAACCGTGACCATCATAAGATTCAGTTCTTTTCCTAAATTTTCCTCGATGTAGTATTTCGCCGCGAACACTGCCTTCTGTGTTTCCTTTGGCGTCAGCAATGACTTATAGTTTTTTGGAAGGACTTTCTCTACTTCTTTATAGGTACTGATACCTGGCCCCGCGAGATCCGCTTTCTTATTTGACATCATATGAATCAAACCTTCTTCCAGGCAAAACAGAAGAGATATTTAAACCTTTATCACGCCCCTAAAAGGAGAAAGCATGAATATGGATAAAAAAAGGAAAGGAGTGTGCACTACTCCTGTTTGATTTGTTCTGCTATAGAAACAACAGTAACGTTCACCACGATTCGCTTCCCTGCCAACAGATGATTCATATCCAAGGTGAATGTCTGTTCGTCCATCGCAACAATCGTCCCAATAAAAGATCTCCCGGTCGGTGCATCGATCTTTATACGAGAGCCAACCTCTAGCGGGATATCAGGTTTGAACACCGATTTTGGCACTTTGATGATAAGGTCATCCACATGAGGACCGAACGCATCTTCAGCCTCAAGGGTCACCACCTTCGAATCGCCCTCAGTCATATCATGCAATTCTTCCTCTATGCGAGGAAAGAATTTCCCTTCGCCCACCACAATCTCAAGAGGGTTCTCCGCATCGTTCTTATAACAAAGCTCCCCCGACTCCAATTTAGCCTCACATAAAAGCCGAACCGTATCCCCGTCCTTTATACTCTTCATACGCTCTCCATCCGAATACTCATCCCAACAAACAAAAAAAACACACTACTCGGAGCATTGGTGCATCAATTTCATCCGCAGGGTAGAAAATCCTATCTCATAACCGTACTTAAATATTTGTGTTTTTATAAGAATTAAAGGGGACACAAACCTGTAGGACACCCTCCAGCGAAATCAGTCGTA
This sequence comes from Thermoplasmata archaeon, assembly GCA_003942085.1. Classification (GTDB taxonomy): domain Archaea; phylum Thermoplasmatota; class E2; order DHVEG-1; family DHVEG-1; genus SM1-50. The sequence goes on from DQIQ01000001.1 coordinate 85,819, forward strand.
ACCACGATTGGTTTACCTGTCCCAAGATACAAGACCTGTTCAGGTTTGCTGCCGTAGCGGTACACGGTGATCCCTTTACATTTCAGCTTCCACGCAAGCAGATAAATATTTCTCACATCTTCAGGGCTGGAATCCTTTGGTAGATTCACGGTCTTGCTGACTGCATTATCAACATGTCGTTGGAACGCGGCTTGCATCCGGACATGAATCTCTGCTGCAATATCAAGGGAGGTGACAAAGATTTTTTTCAGGTCCGCTGGAAGCTTTATACTTTTTATATTCCCGGTTTTGGATATCGAACGGATCAGCTCATCAGAATAAAGATCACGTCGAATCAACTCTCGCTTAAATGTCTCATTTACCTCTGGCAGATGTTTTCCATCCATTACCCGGCGTAAGAACGCTAATGCAAACACCGGTTCGATACCTGAGGAACAGCCAGCAACGATGCTGATAGTCCCGGTCGGTGCTATCGTGATACAGGTCGCATTCCTCATCGCAGGATACTTCTTCTGCCAGATACTTTGCTGAAAATTCATAAAAGACCCGCGTTGCTTCCCAAGCTCCACTGATTTTTCCCGTGCTTCTTTTGCCACAAACCTGATGAGCCGTTCACCGAGCTGCAACGCCTCTTTGCTATCATAGGGGGTCTTAAGCATGAACAAAAGATCAGCAAATCCCATCACCCCAAGACCGATTTTCCGATGTGCTTTTGTAATCTTCTCTGTCTCTTTCAGCGGATAATTATTCGCATCAATGACGTTATCTAAAAAATGAACGGCAAGTCGTGTAGTTGCTCGCAGTTTCTTCCAATCAAGTTTTCCATTTTTAATCATCCGTACAAGATTAATACTGCCTAAATTACAGGATTCATATGCTAATAAGGGAACCTCCCCGCACGGGTTCGTCGCTTCGATCAGACCTGTCTGTCTCAACGGATTTTTTCTGTTGATTTCATCAATAAACAGCAGTCCCGGATCCCCAGTCTCCCAGGCATTTCGCACAATTAGCTCAAATAGATCAGCCGCGTTTATCTTTTGAACAACCTTACCGGTCTTTGGGCTTCGCAACACCACTACCTTATTGGTCAGTACCTTTCTCATGAACGAATCAGTCACGGCAACTGAAATATTAAAATTCGTGAGTCTTTTACCGGATTTGGCGGTCACAAAATCAGGGATATCTGGATGAGTACAGTGGAGAATACCGATATTTGCGCCCCGGCGTTTCCCCCCTTGTTTAATCACCTCGGTCGTACTATCATAGATCCGCATAAACGAAATAGGGCCACTTGCGACACCTTTGGTGCTTTTCACGATCGCACCTTTTTCTCGCAGACGACTAAAACTAAACCCAGTCCCGCCCCCTGATTGCTGGATCAATGCCATATTCTTCAGACTAGAAAAAATCCCCTCCAAACTATCCTCGATGGGCAAAACGAAACAAGCGGACAACTGCCCAAGCTTCGTTCCTGCATTCATGAGCGTTGGTGAGTTTGGAAGAAACTCCAAATTCCGCATCGCAGTAAAAAAAGCTTCCTCTGTTCTATTTGGGTCTTTCCCATAGAGGGCATCTTGTTCTGCGATTGTTTTTGCCACCCGCCTGAATAGCTGTGTCGGTGTTTCTATAATCTTTCCAGTCTCATCTCTTAGAAGATACCGTTCCTCAAGGACTTTGAGGGCGTTGACATCCAGTTTCAAATCATCATGTATCTTGAAATACTGCTTGATTTCACGGGCGATCCCCCGGGAACGTCGATATAGTGAATATGCTTTATACACACGCTCTTCTCGTTGTTCAAGCACTTCTTCGACGGTTTCTTGAATCTGTTCAATCGTGGGGATACCATTGAAAAAAGTGGATTGTTTGGAGTTTAGTGACTCGACGATTTTTTTAGATAGAAATTCAGCTTTTTTTCTGCTCGTCAAACCTAGCGCTAGCATTGCCTTCTGTATAGCGACCGTGATTTTTTCAGCATCAAAGGGAACAATATCTCCGGTTCGCTTTCGAACAGTGGTAATCGTCATAGTTTCTAATCATAAGTAGGTTATAAAAACATGTATGACGAATCGAAGGAATCTTTACATTGGACGGACATGAGATAAATTTTGCATTCCGATCGCAAGTGCTTCTAATCCATTCTGTAATATTTCTGAATCACAGCCAAATGATAATCGAATAAAACCTTCCGAATTGAAATACGCCCCAGGGTTCACCAATACCTTCTGTGTCTCAAACAAATGTTTACAGAGGTCGACGGAGGGGAGCTTCAAGGAATATTTCGGAAAACAAACCAGACCGCCCTCAGGCTCAACCCACGTCAAAATATCCGGGTTCTGATTCATCCATTTTTTTAAAATAGCACGGTTTGTTGTCGCTTGTTTCTGAAATCGTTTCATCACGGTATCACGAGCATCCTTAAGGAGACGCGCTGTCATGATTTCAGAGACATATGATGACGCACCAGTGGTGTGCGCTTTCATTCGCTGACATCGCATCGCAATTTCTTCTGGTGCGACTATCCATCCAGAATGAAGCCCACCAAGACCATAGATCTTCGTCGCACTTGACGTCACCAGAACATTCGGCAACCCAAATGATGAAGGTTTTTTCGTAATGGCACCATCAAGAAAGATTTCATCGACCAGAACGAACGCATCATGATCACACGCAACCTCAGCAACAGCTTTAATTGTTGTCGCATCAGTATACACACCACTCGGGTTATGAAGATTCGTAAGCACGACCAACTTGGTTTTTTTCGTAAAAAGATTCTTGAGTGCCTCCAAATCGACTCTGAATTCGTTTTCAAATGTGCGCGGCCAGTTGATGCGTTGTGCGCCAAGCATTTCAGGGGTCAGCCACATCGGCTGGTACCCTGGTTGTTCGACGATGAACTCATCTCCTTTGCTGAGAAGAGAAGAAAAAACAAGGTAGTTTGCCTCAGAAGCACCGGTGGTGGTGACGATATTATTCACTGTACAGTCATATAGAGAACGAAGACACTCTTTCAACTCAGAGGCTCCATACTGCTGATTTACACCAAGATCAAAGGTATTAGGGAGTAAAAAACTGGTAAGCTCAGTAAATTCTTCTACCGTCAATCCAGAGATGTTACTATAGGCAAGGTTATATTTTGCAGTCGAAGCATGATGCAATAACCATTCAAAGAGATCAATTCGAGGAGCCTGCATGCGTGGAAGCATTCATCTTGAAGTATATTATGGTATGGAGAAAAAAAGAGAAAAAAACTAAAGTAACAGGTGCATCTTAAGGAGGGTCGGCATCGAGCAAATCATAGAAATTAAAATAATGAGGCTTTACCTTAAATGCCATCTGGTCATGGGTAGCAAAACTAACCACCATATCACCGGTTGCCGCGCATGCGACCCATTGGTTCCATGCCTCGGCCATCCCGGTTCCTTTTCCCAACATTTCAATCAATCGTAAAAGAGGAAAACCTTCTCCATGGTACCCGGTTTGTAATACCTCCATGGTTTCGTTAAGGTTCAAGGTGCCCCATGAGACATAGATTTGTTTACTCACTGATTCATACAATTGATATACTGCGAAAAAAGGACAGTTGGTTTTTTTGTACAGCAGGAGATTTAGAAATCCGATGAATCCCCGTGGATCATAGCGATTTCGTTGGGTCTTTGCGATAGTCGGTTCAATGAATACATTCGTTCGTCGTACCACATGTTCGATAGCCCAGAAAGGTTGAGTGCTTTCAACAGTGTCGTTATAGGTACCTATGTAGGTATGATTCGCGGTCTGTTCAAGAACGAACCCTTCAGCAGGGTCTGCCTGTGACACAACAAAGTTGAAACCGTGAGTCCGATTTGTATTGAGCATCTCTAGTGCAACGGTCGCGTTTGTCGCATAGTCAAGGACTTGTTGCACGCGGAAATGATAGGGAGTTCCCTGGAACGTCTGATCTTTGCTCCAGCAGATCTGAATACCAAGAGCGACACCATGTAAATTCATTCCACCACCCGTATGAAACGACCCTGCGATCGAAGGGCATAGCGAAGCTGAACCATTGGCCGGGTTTCGGACGATGAGGATCGTATTTTCATGAGCATATTTTCCGCTCACCGGATCTTGAATGTTTGAAGGCAAATCAAAACTCCGGGCGTGGTACAATTCCCCATCTACGGTTGCGGGACCCCAGGCGGCAATCCCGTAGCATCCATGATCTGCATATTCCACGGCCATTATAGACTCTGCAATATCGTTAAAGGAGATGTTTGCACCATCGGCAATCCCCTGAATCTCCTGGACATATTCAGAAGGAACATACGGCTCCGAGGTGTTCCATAACATGAGCAGGTCACTCCGTGAGAGAAACTGATCAGCAAAATGTAAAAAAGCACGGACATTCTCCTGGACCTCTTCTCGTAACAAGTACCCGTGCTGATATCCCATCTGATAATGTGATCCGCCGACATGAAGAATTGTGATATTGTCTTGTTCCTCGATCCAGCCTCCATCTAGCAATGCAGCAGAGGATAGATGTTGTTCATTTGTTGAAGCAGCTTTAACATAAGTTACTTGTGCGATTGGTAGTGCTAGTAACACGCAGAGACCGATAATCCAAATCTGTTTCATTGATGATTCCTCCAATCCAACCATAGAATAACTTATTTATAAAAATGATGGTACGACAAATACCTTGGAAAAAGGCTGCTTGTCTATGGTTTTTCTTCAGATATCCCTGATGCGCTCCAGAATCTTAAACATATAATCATGATCATAACAGTTTGGATGCGAGGGAGACCAAATCTCCTGTTACTTTAGTGAGAAGAAATCATATTCTACTAAAAAATACGAGTTAAAAGCTCATTAGTTTAATAAAGCAGGGCGTTTTATCTTTTCAAAACGAATAGGATGTAGGAGAGTATGAAAGGAAAAATCGTGCTTATCACTGGTGCAACCTCAGGGATAGGAAAAGAAACCGCGCGGGCCTTAGCTCAGCTCGGAGCAAAAATCGTAATTACCACAAGGGACGCTCGGAGCGGGGAGCAAACAAAACAGGAACTGATACAATCGACAAAGAATGACAACATCGATGTTCTGTTTTGTGACTTATCTTCGTTTATCTCAATTCGAGAATGTTGCAATGAATTTCTAAAAAGATATTCCAGCTTACATGTGCTCATAAATAACGCAGGAATTGTGGAGTATCATCGAAGAGAATCAAAAGATGGTATTGAAAACACCTTTGCCGTCAATTATCTTGCCCCGTTTCTCATGACCAATCTTCTTCTCGATATTTTGAAAAAAAGCGCACCATCACGAATCATCAATCTTACCTCAGGGTTGCATTCAGGAACCATTCATTTTGATGACCTCGGATTTAACCATGGTTTTTCTGGGATGAAAGTGTACGGGCATTCGAAGCTTGCCATCATTCTATTTACGAGACTACTGGCAGATCAGCTGAAAGGAACCGGGGTGACTGTGAATTGTGCCAACCCGGGCATGAGTGCGACAAATCTCAGCAGGGACGCTGGGTGGTTTTCCGCGAAAATTTTTAAACTGCTCGCAAAAGAAGCATCAATTGGGGCACAAACCCCAATATATCTTGCAAGCTCATCAGAAGTTGAAACAATAAGTGGAGAATATTTCGAGAAAAAAGCTGCCAAAACAACAAACAAAGAAACCTATGACATGGACGCTGCGAAAAAATTATGGGAGATAAGTAAAAAATACGTTGGGTTATAATCTGGTTTTCATTCCAATCCTTTCATATCGTCTTCGATGCGTTTATCGAGTTCCTTGTCCACTCCTTGTTCATGGGCGATTCTCTGCAGATCAGCGATAATGTTCTCCCAGAGAACCTGCTGGGCAAGTGCGTAATCCCATAGGTCTAGGCGTTTGGGCCCATCGCCTTTCTTGAATTCTTCCATCAGTTCTTTTTTGTCATCCTCATTCATTGGTGATCCCTTCAGTCTTCTTCGACTACCTTTCCTTTCGAAGGATTTGCTGCTTGCGCAATCATCGACATTTCTGCAAGTATTTCTTCCCAAAGCGCTTCTTGGTCAACAGCGAAATACCACAGGTCCAACTTCTTGTCCATATCTGCTTTTTTGAAATCGTCAAGAAATACTTTTTTATCTTCTTCGTTCACGGGAAATCCCTACTAGCAATACGGAAATAGCAATGCCATATATATTTCTTTATTGTTTTGTTAACACATCATTTTCTGGATTGTATCATCTACTCAAAGTCTCGATGAATCAGGTGTATCTTTGTGTGAAAGTTGTGATCGAAAACAATCGCAGGGTATATTTTAGGTAGAGGATGATACATGGCACAAGGTGGACCTGAAGGAAACAACGAGACGTAACCCTTGATTAGGACCAATTATCGTCTCTATACACATAAAAAATTGCAGAGAGTGCCAAAGATTGTAAACATATTTAAATAAAGAGTTGATATATGACCTGGGATGCGTATGGGATGGGACAAAATATTCAATTGCGAACATTGTGGTAAGAAATTATGGACATCGTATCGTAAATTACCAGATGGCAAGGTTGTTTGTAACGAGTGTTATACCTTTCATTTAATGCAGCTTTTAGACAAGATAAACGACAATAAAGCATACGACATTGTCTATAATTTTGTTGAGAAATATCAAGGGAAATTTCCTGCTGATTTATTAGGAGAGCTTTCTCGGTTACTTTCAATAAAATACAAAATTACCATGGATGCAATGACCTTACGTGAAGTGTCACAGATCATATGGGATAAAATCGAACAAGAAAATAAACTTGTGAAGCTAGCGAAACTTGAACGGGATTTGAAACGAGACACCTCATCTCAAGATTATTATTGCGAAGTCTGCAATGTGAAACTGCCAAAAACAGAATATGATTATTCCATGACGAACTTCGGAAAATCTCTCTGCCTGCATCATCAGCGTGAAAAACGGGCGTCCCCACATGCGTTGAAATTATATGAAGCAATGAGGAAACGAGGGGTATTCTGTGAGCTGGAATCATATAACAGTTCCAAACATATTGATATTGCTGTACGGGACGCACGGTTGTATATTGGCATAGATGGCGAACACCATAATTTAGACCCTGAACAGCTCGTGATAGATCTGATGAAGGATGAAGAATCATCCAAAGAAGGATTTGCGACAAAACGGTATTCACTTAAAGAGATCGATGAAAGTTTAGATGGAATAGCAGATGCGTTGACTGAAGTAATCAAACAACGGGCTAAAAAATTCCAGCAAGAAAAATTTTTCCCGCAAGAGTCAATCAAAAATTTCTGATGTATGATAGTTACTTCGCCAACAATCGAATCTTACGAAACACTCTACACGCCATGTTTTCACAGCTCGATGCACTAGACCGTGGAGGCATCACAAACCCCTATCCTTACGGGAGAGGTCAGATGGAATAATTTTCGTTTGGAAGTGATTTAATAGAAACATCAGTCCATCATGAAATGAAAAACTATTAATAAGAAAAAATCCTCATAGGATCCGGGAGTATCTATGGAAAAAGCAACCTTTGGCGCAGGCTGTTTCTGGCATGTCGAAGAAGCATTTCGACAGCTCAAAGGAGTCATCTCGACAACGGTGGGGTACACGGGAGGGACATTGAAAAATCCGACCTACGAAGACGTCTGCACTGACAAAACCGGGCATGCAGAGGTGGTCGAAGTGACCTTTGAGGCAAAGAAAATCACCTACGAGGAGCTATTAACTGTATTTTGGGACATCCATGACCCGACTACAAAAAATCGACAAGGACCAGATGTTGGAACACAATACCGATCAGCAATCTTCTATCATACACCAGAACAAAAGACAGCAGCTGAGCAATCAAAAAAGAACCTCGATCAATCAGGAAAATACAAAAAAAAGATTGTAACTGAAGTCACAGCGGTAACGACTTTCTATCCTGCGGAAGACTACCACCAACACTATTTGGCAAAACACGGACTCGCTGCGTGTCCTCGCTGAAAAAATATTGTTACCACTTTCATCCAGGCACATAAAGTTTATCTTTATGAAACAGATTCTACATCAAAGGGCGAATGGTATGACGTCATTAGGGAAAAAGAAAATACTCCAGGCAGGAAATATCCTTGCGATGATTATCACTATTATAGTAAACGCTCTTGCGGTCATCCTTCCACTGAACGGAAAAACAACAGCATATCTTTCAGATAAATACCCAAACCTATTTGTTCCCGCGGGACTCACCTTTTCAATCTGGGGCATCATCTATATCCTTTGGGTTGTCTTTGCGGTGTATCAGGCACGAGACTTGTTCAGAAAAGAAGCTCTTGAGATGCCATTTCTTCATCAGATCACGTTTCTATTTATTCTGAGCTGTGTTGCAAACAGCGCCTGGATTTTCCTGTGGCATTACGAATATGTCGGTCTGTCGTTACTTATGATGATCATCCTTCTGCTCTCACTTATCGCAATATACCTTCGTCTCAACATCGGCAAATCAAACGTCAGCATCGCGGAAAAACTCTGCGTCCATGTTCCGTTCAGCGTTTATCTTGGGTGGATAACGATTGCGACGATCGCAAATGTCACCGCGTTGCTTGTCTCGGTGAAATGGGACGGTTTTGGGATTGACCCTCTCACTTGGACAATCATCATTATCGCAATCGGAACACTCCTAACCGCTCTGATGCTTGCGCTCCGAAAAGATATCGCGTTTAGTCTGGTCGTTCTCTGGGCGTTCTTTGGCATCTGGATGAAACGAATGACCCAGCCTAATACCATCACCGATGTAAATGTTGCGACCACTGCGAGCATCGCCATCGTACTCATCGCTGCTGGTCTGCTTGCGGTCGCGGGATATCAATTGATGAGCAAGAACAGACAAAAATCAGCAAAAAAAACCTAACGACGACAGAAAATACCTTTGCTTTTCAGGAGAATACCTTTTAATACGACGCAGGATGTACCCGCGAACCATATGGTTAAAGTGATCTCTTTTGACTTCGATGGGACCATCGCCAGCCATAAGTTCGCAGACAAATTCTGGCTTGAAGGTGTACCACGACTCTATGCTAAACAGAATGATATGAGCCTGAAGTCAGCCAAGAAATATCTTTTCGAAGAATACGACAAAATAGGAGACAGCCGCATCGAATGGTACGACCCTGCGTACTGGTTCAACCGATTCAAGATAGACAGTGACTGGAACGACCTGCTGAAATACTACCAGCAATCAGTCGAGATCTATCCTGATGTCGCCCCGGTATTGCAGCGACTCTCACAACACTATAGCCTCATCATCAGCTCAAACGCCAAAAGGGAGTTCATCGACATCCAACTCGACGCATCCCAGCTCAGACACTACTTTACCAATATCTTTTCATCCACCTCTGATTTTCATACCGTAAAAAAAGTCACAGACTTTTATGGAATGATCTGTAAAAAACTCTCTGTTCAACCACAAGACATGGTCCATATCGGTGACCATAAAGAGTTCGATTATCTCTCCCCACAAAAACTCGGCATCACCGCGTTTTACTTAGACAGAACCAAAACAAGCACAGGACCTGACATCGTACATGACTTTGCTCAATTCGAAGAGATTCTTCTAAAAAATTGAACAGCGAATCATCTGCATTGTAAATGAGATATCCATAGAAAAAAATAGAAAAAGAAAAAAAATAAATTACCAGAGATCATCCGATATAACGAATATCATCTGGTTTTTCTTTAACCATCGTTTCCATCTCATTGAGCTGCTGCGCGATGTACTCTATCTCCTTTGCTTTTTCCTCAAGCCGGGACAAATCAATATCAACACTCACCGCCTTTGTGAGCACCTTGAGAACCGCTTTAGCACTCTTCGGGTCAACGAGATACCCAGGGGTTTCACCCATAAAACAGGTACCAGCCATACCCCGGAGTTTGCCTAAGCCAAGGAGCAGCCCACTCGCACCAATAATTCCACCACCAGGTTCGTTTTTCTTAAACACCGCACCATACTTTTTCATGGTTTTTACCAAATGAGCATCGGTGGTTGCAAAAAGGACCTTTGGTTCTTTGATCTCCCGACCAAGACCATACCCACCAAGAGTGAACATTTGTTTCACACCAAGACCCTGGACGATATCAAGGATCGATTCTGCAAGCTCATATTGCCCTTGTGACGAGAGCCCCTGATAATCCCCAGTTAAAAGAACAAGGTCCTTCTGACCACGTTTCTTTGCTTTCCAATAATAAAACTCGTTGTTGACCAGCTTGATGGTCCCATCAGGGTTAATGAACACCTGCGGCGGAAAATCTTTGCTGTACATCTCAGCGAATTTCTTTGCTTTAAGCGTATCAATCAGATGTTCAACAGCAAGCTTTCCAACATTCCCGATCCCAGGCAATCCTTCAATAAAAATCGGGTTTTTAAGCTTCGGCTGTTTCTCAATGTATTTTATCTCCACTAATTTCATTGTCTCAGATCTTCCCCGTTTCTTTTTTTTAACGCCCGACGGTATTTCCCATAATGATCCTGTGGCGAGAACCGCGCAGGTTTGTTAGATACCGTTTTTTCCTTGCAGCTGGAACAAACTGGATGCAAAGTATAGCTTTGACAGTGATTACAATATAGTATTTCAGTCATTATTCTTCGACTTCGCGTTGAAACTCACATTCACCTTTTATTTTTGTCATATACGCTTCTGCCCGCTCAACTGCTTTTTTCATCTGTGATTCCGCTATCTTATAATCTGGAGCTTTTACTTTTACCATGTATCGCGGTGCACCAATGTATTTAATGTCAATAGTCACATCATCAAACTCGCTTTTTTCCGCGATAGCAAGCGCTTCCTTGATATGAGTTATTCCGTCAGGCATATATGACGTGAGAAGCAACATGCCTTTAATCTCAACGAAAGGAACCGTGATGCTGTTCTTTGCAACCTCTTCAAATTTCTTCAGCCAGTCCCCAGAAAAACCATCGTTTCTCAGGGTGTTTGCATCATAAGCGCATTCCTCGAATACCGCATACATCGTCCCGTATTTCTTAACGAGCGCATCGCCGAATTCTTTATAACATTGATCCACTGTTTTACCGAGCACCTGGGCGACCATCTCAAAGAGTTTGGTTGCTTTTTGCGCATTCTTCCAATCCTGAATTTTCTCTCTTCGTTGATGATCATTGACCTTCTTAAGGGAAAGATCGATATGCTTCTTTGCCGCATCAACATGGACAACCTTACAGACGACCTTTTGTTTTTCTCTGACAAAATTACGGATACGTTTTACCCAACCAGTCGCTATTTCAGAAATGTGGATGAATCCTTCCCTATTTGGGTATTCATCAAGTGACACAAACGCGCCAAAGCCTTGGACTTTGGTTATAGTACCAACAACGAGTTCTCCTTCTTCAGGGTACTCCTTCTTCAACATGTAGAAAAACCTTATTCGATGGTCTCTAAAATCGTTCCTTTTATCCGAGCTTTCCCACCATTTGGGGTCGCAAGTTTGCTGCCACAAATATGGCAAAGTACCGTAGTACTTGCCTTATCAAACAGAACTTGTTCATTTTCACAATCATTGCATCGTACTTTAATGAACCTGCTTTTAGGTTGATCCATAGGTTTATTCACCTTCTATTTCAAATTTTTTTGACCGGATACTTGGTGGCTGATGCATTTTTTTACATACGGTACACGTGAATCGAGTCGCGACCCGCCTGCTGGTTTTTTCCCGTCCTTCAGGTTTTGGTCGTGGGAACCCTCCATATCCACTGGTAGCCCGTCTAAACCGTCGTTGCCCTCGTTTCAGCTCACTTGCTTTTCGTTTTTTCATCTTGTCGACTTCATGGAGCGTGTGTTTTTTGCAGAACGGACAGTATCGTTTGATTTTCCGGGGAATCTTCATAGATATCACAGTTCGATTGTAACCGTAAGTAAGAAAGGTATATAAAAATGTAGGGTGCCCTATTTTACCTGTCTGACCATCCCATTTTTCAGGAGTGTTTCAGTCATTTCGCTGGGGAGCGAAAGCACATCTTCTTTGCGCAACGAATAGGTTTTTTCATCAGTACCGATAAATTCAGGGGTATCTACCAACACACGGACGATCGGATTTGTATTCGGGTTGTTCTTCAGCGGCTCGACACTTGGCTGGGTTGATTGTTTTGTTGGATGGCGATCTGTTGGTTCTTCGAAGATTTCTTTACGAGATAGGACGATTTGTTCGACGAGAGCAGTATAGAGTTTTTTTTCGATATCGAGAAGGTTCTTCAAATCAGGGGTGGCGCCACGTGCGGTCGCAAGTGCTGCTTGTACAATTTTTTTCTCCCGAAGTTCATAGATGCTGTTGGTGATCTTCTTTGTATTTTGAGCCTCATCAGAAAACAATTTTAATTTTTGTGGATTTTTTTCATTTTCAATGCTTCGTTCAAGGGTTTTTATATAAGCGGAGAGATCCTGATAGAAATTCACATTGATTTTTGTAAGAGCAGCAGAGGTCTGTTCCGCCTGTTGGAGCCTTCGCAGGGTTTTATAGCTGATTTCTTCATGTTCATCCATACTTGTTCATCACATCCTCATTGGTGTTAAATAGTTTTAGTCCTCCCTTTAAGCTATTGAATCAATGCACTGGTTATTTTTTCTTTTTATTCTAACCCAACCGCACTGATCCGAAAACATGCTTTTTTTCCTTCTGGTTGTGACCGGTGTTTGATGATCGTTGCTTCTCGTTGCCCGATCCCTTTCCGATCAAACCGAAGAATGGTTTTGGTCATATGCTCAGCATCCCGGTTCGTAAACGGCTTGACTTCACCAGCTTTATCAGTATAGACCTGCTCGGTGATAATCACCAACAAATCCTTTCCCCGTGCCGCAACCTGAAGGTTCGTCACCTGTCTGGTGAACGAACGAATCCCTCCTTCCCGGTCATTTTCGAGGTTCAACCGATAAAACATCGTAATGGTATCAACAACAATGAGACCTATCCCTTTCGTCGCAATCGCATCACCAATCATCTGCTCTTGTGATTCGAACGACGACGGGCTAAAAAACAGGATATCATGAAGGATTTTCTTAAAATCGTAGTCCAAGCATATCTGCCGGAGCCGTTCGACAGATACACCCTCGGTGTCGATATAGGCGACCTTTTTACCGGAACGAACACATTCCCGAGCCGCCTGAAGACAGAAATTGGTTTTTCCTGACCCAGCTTCACCATACACCCGGGTGATGATTCCGCTTTCAAGGCCGCCTCCCAGCAAAGCATCAAGCGGCTGACATCCTAAAGACAGTAGAGTCATGATATTCACCATGAGGAAACAGGATCATTAAAAATCTTTGTAAAATTAGGCCAGTATTTCATCAAAAACATAGGTCTCCCATTCGCGTCTCCCCAGAACAATCTCTAGCTCCACAGGAGTAATAATCGGTTTTTTATACTGCAAATAGTCATCGATTGCTATCCGTGGGCATGCGGTCGACACATAACAATCGACATCAAATCCTTGTAGGGACATCGGGGAGAACTCATCAAGTGTAATCAATAACGATAGCTTCCCTGCAGAATCAAGCATCTTTTGCAGCTCATGTGCAAGTTTAATTCGCTGCTGACCACGCTTCACTCCAATGAGAATTCCGTAGCGTCGTGAGCTCCGACATGCAATGATTGCGCCATACCGCTGTCGTAACATGTTATTTTTCATATCCTCGATTTCTTGTTTTTTCACGGCATTGGTATAGGGGTCAGCGGCAATCACAGGTTTTTTTGTGCTCATTAACAGGCCGACCGGGTGAAACGTCCCACTCCCAATAAACAAAAAACAATCAACAGTCTCAGAGATTTTTCCTCCAACAGAAAAATTACACCCCAGAATCTGACCCTTTGCGGTGACTCGTTCATCGCCCTCAGCGATGAATGGTTCAAGGCCATGTTTCTGTAAAATCCTCTCAACCACCTCAAGTGTATGGAGATGTTGCGCGGTGGTGACCAGCCCAATTTTTTTACCTTCAAGCGATGGAATCGCTTTTTCAACGACCTTGGAGACATCCATGGTCGATTGCGCATTCACAAACAGGGTTGGTATCCAAAAATTTTCTACATCAGATATCGCCGTATGACCGATATGAACAACACAATCCACATCCATGTTCTTTAGTTCATAGTTCACAACATCGCAGGCGCCAAAACACGGGTCAGCAGACACAAGGACCGTGGCACCGGTTTGGTTCTTTAGAAAATCAACCAAAGGAAAAATGCTACGTTTCAGTCCTTCTGGAACCTGGATTGCTATGGTTGTGTATCCCTGCTGTTTAATGGTTATTGCGGCGTTTTCAATATCGATCAAATACCCTGATATCTCCATTATATCACCTGACTCATCTGCGAAAGAAGCAGCTGAAAAAACCCCATCCGATACGCGTATGACTCCTCAGAGGTATCCATCGTAATACAGCGTTCATCATCGGTAAATGGTTCAAATGTTGTTTTCTGCGCCAGATAAATCTCCCAACGACCATCGGAAACAGATTTTTTCCTCAGTCGATCGTCCAACCGTTTCTTAACCACCGCATCAGGGCACACACATTGAACCGTGATCAGTGTCGCATGATGCTTTAACGCGATATGACGCGCAATCTCTCGGTATTTTTTCTTCTGGAACGTCGCATCAAGCACAACGTTTTCTCCTTTTTTTAAAGACATCGATGCACGCTCCATCATCTGTTCGTAGGTATCATCTATTTTTTTAGGGTCATATAGGCCGGTGTTGAATTGATCGTGATGTTGCTCATAGTGGTCAATACCGGCGACCTCCTTGCGCACAACGTCGGAGTTAATCTGGACCCCATGATAATCAACTGCTACTTTGCGTGCAATGGTCGATTTACCAGTACCTGATAGCCCCATAATAATGAATAGCAATGGTTTATGCTTCTTTAGATCAAATGAAAACAACTGTGCATAGTACTGCGACAAATCAAAATATTTTTTTGCGACTTCGACAAGACTTTTCTTTTTTGCTGGATCGATATGAGGATCATTGAGCTGGAAGCCATACACTTTCCCACGGACAAACGCTCGATACGATTTGTAGAAATTTAACACCGAATATATGTTAATGTCATGACTTTTTTCTACGTACTGCTGAATGAGGTAGCTTGACAAGTAGGGGTAATTTTGGTAATCGAGATCCATTGCAAGAAACCCAATATCAGATGCGACATCACAGAAGCGGAATCGTTCGTTAAACTCAATGCAATCAAAAATATAGACATCATCATCAGTCACGACAATATTTCCTGAGTGTAAATCCCCGTGGCAATCAAAGATTCTCCCTTCTTTCATCCGGTGTCCGAACACCTCTTTTTTAAGTTCGAAAAACTTGGTTGCTGCATCCTTAATAAACCAAAAGGTTTCCTTAGGGATCGTGATGTCGATCATTGGCCGGGTTTGATCGAAATTCTCATCAACATTTTGTTTGACCGACAGCAATTCACCGTATTTTCTAATTTCTTCAGAAGGTTCCTGACGCCTATAAAAGTCAACCAACGTCGTACACAGACGCTCAATGGTTTCTTCAGAAATTTTCCCTTGCAAAAGCATGTTTGTCATGATATGTTCCTGAGGGAACTCTTTCATTTTTAAGACATACTCAACGATTTCTCCATCCCCATCGAGTTCAAGGGCATGATCTTTCTTGGTGATCGGCAGTACATCTAGGTACGTTTCAGGGCAGAGTCTTTTATTCAACCGTAATTCTTCTTCACAGAAATATTTGCGTTTGTCCAATGTCGAAAAATCAAGAAAACCAAAATTCACTGGTTTTTTCACCTTGTACGCATAGGTTCCGGTGAGCGCCACATAGGAGATATGGGTTTGAAGCAGTTGAACCGAGGACACCTGAGGACCATAGAACTTTGGATTCTTCAGATGATCAAAAAGCATACCCTGATTCATACACACGTAGTAAAACAGTGCATCTTAAAAGGTTTGTCTTTAACCTGACCAAACACCACATATCGCGTAACCTTTTTCACTCATTAAACCTTGTATTAACCCTGATGATTAGACGTGCATGAAATATTTCTCTACAAACGGAACACCAGAAG
Organism: Thermoplasmata archaeon; assembly: GCA_003942085.1. GTDB lineage: Archaea > Thermoplasmatota > E2 > DHVEG-1 > DHVEG-1 > SM1-50. The sequence goes on from DQIQ01000001.1 coordinate 101,896, forward strand.
CACAAAAACGATCTGAACAAAGAGCGTGGCAAGAACTGCTGGGATGAAGAACTTATACATCCTGGTCGTATCAGTCTTTAGATAGTCACTGCTTAGAACGTTACAGAGATGAATCGGGGAGATCAAATAACCAAGAAATGAACTGATAAAGATTAGGCTGGTCAAACCAAGAAGACTTACGCCGGTAAAAGAAAAAAACGGTGCGACAAGCGAAAAGGAGAGTGGTGCTAATGCTCCAAAATCACTTCCCGTGAGCGCCCCGAGAAGAAAAGGAATGAAAATGATGATGACAAGGGCAGGAAACGCAACACTGCTCATCATTTCTTGTATAAGGATGTGGACTTGAGATGCCTTAAACATCTCTTGAAAAATAATGATGCCAAAGACAGCAAAGGCAAGCTTTGCGGACAGTGATTTTTTCACGATGCGGCCATATGATTTCCAATCGCCCTTTGTCAAAACATATAAAAGAAAAATACTCACCAAGATACCCAGTAAAAAACATCTTGTTTCAGTGAGACCGACATATTTCAAAGGGTAAAACAGGAGAGGGACTATCGGGGGAAGCAGGTAAACAAGTCCCTGAAAAATTCTCGGTTCTTTAACCTTTGTCTTTGGACGAGGACCAATGAACCGTCGTAGGAAGAAAAAACCAATGACGACAAATGCAATAAACCCAATGAAGTTCGCAAGGATCAAGGTCCCCATCGGGATATTTGAGAAATTGATACTACAGATGATGATCATCGCTTGAGAAATAGGATAAATCGGAAACCAGATGTGACGGAACCAGACATTTAAGAAATTTTTTTGGTCTTTATCCAAAGTATATTTCGTTCCTTCGGTATCAACCAATGGCGCAGAAAACAACGAACCACCAGGGTTCGGCATCAGTCCATACACTGCTGGGATGACACCAAGGGTTCCGCCCCTGGAAAAAAAAGATCGTAAGCTGCGAATGAGCGAATCAATAGCTCCTGTTTCTTGCATGCATTTCGCAAGAACGAAGATTAAAGTCATCAGCAGGGCGAGCTCCGTAGTACTCGTAACAATCTGATGTGTATCAAACGAATAGAAACTCGCTTCGATCATTGCCTTTGGGATATCGATCGGAGAGATAACCTCAAGAGAAAAAACACCTATAATAAGCGATCCGAGCAGCAAGGTCAATCCAAAACTAATCTTTTTTCGAATTAAAACAAGAATAACGATAAAGGCGATGATAACCCCGATGAGATTTAGCATGTTGGGCTCGGAAAAGGAAAAATGATTTAACTAATTAACTCTTGTGCGCATTTCGAAGCCTGTTGAAGGGTTTTTTCGTAGTCAATGGTGAGGAACTCACAGTCGAGCATCAGCGGCTTGCCATCGACGATAGTCGTACATATATCTGTCCCTCTCACCGCGTACGCTAAATGAGACACGGGGTCATGCAGCGGGGTCAGATGCGGTTTTTTCATATCAATCATGATGAGATCAGCGGTCTTTCCTTCCTCAAGTGAACCTAGTGTATGATGGACACCAAGACAAGTAGCACCACCAATGGTTGCAAGATCGACAACTGTTTGTGCAGGGAGGACTGTTGGGTCCCAGCGGTGGTTCTTATGAACGAGGGCGCAGAACTTCATCGTCTCAATCATGTCAAGGGTGTTGTTACTTGCCGCACCATCGGTCCCTAAACCGACAGGGATCTGAACTTCAAGCAATTCGGGGATTGGTGCGTATCCACCAGTCGCGATTTTCATGTTGCTCACCGGACAATGGGACACGGCCACCTCCGCGTTTTTCATATCAACAATCTCGTTTTTCGTAATCCACCCACAATGCGCAAGGATGGTACCTCTTTGAAGTAAACCAATTTTCTTTAACTGCTCAACCGGTCTTACTCCATATCTCTTTTCGACATCGTAAACCTCACCTCTGGTCTCAGAGCAATGGATATGGAGCGGGATATGGTGTCTTGTTGCGACCTCAAGTGACTTCTGCAGGGTTTCCGGGTTACAGGAATACGTACTATGCGGAGCAATAACAGGAGAAATTAGCCGGTTTCCTTTCCAGTGTTTCACAAACTGTTCGCATTGTGAGAATAACTCTGATGCCTTATATTCCGGGGTATCAAAATCAATCACGGCAAAACCTAGGAACCCTCGCATCCCAACCTTTTCAGTGACCTTGGCGATCGTCTCTTCAAAGAAATACATATCAAGATACGATGTCGTACCGGATGCAATCATTTCTAAAAGTCCAAGCTCTGTGCCATTCTCGATGGATTTTTTATCAAGTTTTGCTTCGACCGGCCAGATCCGCCTCTCGAGCCAGTCCTTCAGCAGCATGTCGTCGCCATATCCGCGAAACAACGTCATGGGAATATGCGTGTGGGTATTGATCAAACCAGGTAACACAAGTTTATCGGTTCCATCAATTTTATAATCAGCCTCGATAGAAAGCGGTTTTTTTGAAATCTCCACGATCACATGGTCATCGATATAGAGATCTCCCTGAAATTGCTGCCGAGAATCATTCTGTGTGAGAATCGTGGAATTTTTAATGAGAATGCTCATTGTTCGTATCTCCACTTAAAGATAATAATGATATGATAGTTTATGGTGATTTAAATTTTGAATGGCTTTTTGCTGTGTTTGTTGCTGTGTAAATGATTTGTGTGTTTTTGAATGTTCTTATTCTGAGTGATCATGATTAGGAAGGTTTAGTATAACGGGCAAATGTGTCCTCTTATCATCTTGGTTGTCAGAAACGACCTGATTTATAGCCTTGTCTTTTTTTAAAAAAAAAAGGAATGACTCCAACCGCCAAACATTTCCTTCTCATCTCTTTTCCTTATTGTTTTATCTAATTCCAACTACAAGGGGACCAATCAAGAATGCGGTCTTTTCCACTGTTATTTCAAGAGCATTTTCTGCCCTTGCAGTGATAACGATGCTGATTTTACCAAATCCAATAAATGCTTTAAGATGAATCGGGGTGGACGTTGCAGGGGTAAGTGTCGCTACTGTTCCCATAGCCGATGCGTTTACCCGCTTCAACATACCGCCAGTAACTGTGATTGACCATTGGACATTGTTTGCCACGTCTCCCCCAACGTTTGATACATTAGCTTTTATTCCGATTGGTCCTTTTATGTTACCAATGGCTAATTGTGCCATGCCTGCGCCTTCGATAATCGCACCGATACCCCAGTTGCCATCGTAGTCAGCACCACCGGTTTGGATTTCGCCCCAAGCGTTGTTTAAGTAATACCAGTCACCTTTTCCGTCAACAGCACCACCAGCAGTAAGAGTGTCTAACCAGGCGTAGGGACCATATCCTATATCGTACCATTCCACTGCGACCCAGAGTTCTTCATGACCACTGAGATTCACTAGGGTTACCAGAGGTATGGTTGTAACACCAGTGACATCAAGGGTATAAGTTGTATCATTTACGATTAATGGTCCTGCATGGGTCTGATTTCCTTTATCAAAGATATATATTCTGATATCAATCCAAGGACATCCATGATCTGCCATAAACGCGACATTGACTTTTGTCATGGTCCAATCAGAATAGGCTGCTATCTCATCCTGGGTGAGTCGAATAGCGGATTTCCAAACAGACGGACCACATACGTCCAGCCCCGTATCAAGATTTTCTTCTATATAATATTTCAATTCCGTCTCATCCTTAGAAGAACCGGAAATAGGAACCATCGTCTTTGTCATCGATGAAAACGGTGTTCTTGACGGAAGAGATGCTATCACCGATGCTGAAGAAACAACGAAAATAGTAACGATGAAGAAAACCCCTACCTGAATTAATTTATTCAATCGATTATTCATTTGCTTTCCCCCGTCTATATATTTTATAACAATGATATGCTATTAAAATATTACGGATTTGACATTTCTGTAGAGTTTTCAATAATTTTGAGACAAGGACTCAATCTATCGTCGAGACTGCTCATTGTTCTGCTCGTCATCTATCAGAGGTGTTGCTTTCTCCCAACTATCATTAAAATATTTGTTGAGTTTTTCAAGCATATCCTTTTCAACAGTCCAAATCCCAAGTTCATCCTGTTTGATAGGACCAGAAAGAATCAACGCCCGATCATCACCGAGAATGAAGTTCCCTCTAATGCCAGAATGCTGTTTGACTTCGATTCCTTTTAACGCCATCCCATTTTGATATTCATTGACCACTATCTTTGCGTTCTTGGGCAGTTCGATCGCACCCATGTTCTCAGCGATAATTCGAGGGTTTGTTATCTCAGCGATACTCCATTTGTGGGTCGGCCTGGTTGCTGGTTGGGCTTTATTGACTCGCCTCATCCCTAGTTCAATGGCAAGTCCTACGGTTATGACACCGATAAGTAAACCAATGATAAATGCTACAACATCCATCTGCTATCCATCTCCTACAACAAGTAAATCAACATCGAGGATAAATAGATTTTCCTTGCCTGAATAAAAATACCAGCCAGGATAACCTTTATGTCCCGAAGCAGCATTCAGGACAAAAATCGCAAGAGATATCACTATGGAAAAATCACTACCACAACAGATACTGGAATTGAAAAAGAAACACCATGCGGTCATCCTTGCTCATAACTATCAAAGTCCACAAATCCAAGATATCGCTGATTTTGTTGGCGACTCCCTTGACTTATCCTTAAAAGCGATGAAAACCGATGCAGAAATAATCGTATTCTGCGGGGTAGACTTCATGGCCGAGTCAGCCAAGATATTAAATCCTGAAAAAACCGTGATTCTCCCAGATAAAACTGCAAACTGCCCGATGGCAGAAATGGTTGATGCTGAAAGTCTCGGGTGGCTTAAGAAAGAACACCCTGGCGCAGAAGTGGTCGCCTACATCAACACAACCGCTGACGTCAAAGCACTGGCAGATATCTGCTGCACCTCGGCAAACGGGGTGAAAATCGTAAAAAGCAGGAAAGCAAAAAAAATCATTTTCGTCCCTGACCGCAACCTTGGATTATTTATCCAAAAACAGGCTCCAGAAAAAGAAATGATCCTCTGGCCAGGCATCTGCCGTACTCATCATGACATTAAAAAAGAAGACATTATATTATTAAAGAAGAAACATCCTCATGCTGAAGTTCTTGTTCATCCTGAATGCCAACCAGAAATCATCGAGCTTGCGGATTTTGCGTTTTCAACCAATGGCATGGTTACCCATGCAAAGACATCACCAGTAAAAGAATTCATCATTGGCACAGAAAAAGGGCTTTGTTACCGACTGGAAAAAGAAAACCCAGATAAGAAATTCTACCCTGTTTCTTCGGCAGTGTGCCCTAACATGAAAAAGACCACCTTAGAAAAAGTATTAAAAAGTATGGAGACTTTAAAGCCCAAGATCAATCTATCGGATGATCTTATGCAAAAAGCACGCATTCCATTGCAACGTATGATAGATATGGAGCGAGGTGAGAAGAAATGAAACGTATCTTTCTAGATCATGCATCATCCACGAAAGTTGACGATGAAGTAATCCAAGCAATGCTTCCTTTTTTTTCGAAATTTTACGGGAATCCGTCGTCGATTCACGCGTTCGGGCGGGAAGCACGAGAAGCAGTGGATGCTGCAAGGACCCATGTCGGTGAAATACTTGGTGCCCGCGACGATGAAATCATTTTTACTGCTGGTGGAACAGAGTCAGATAACCTTGCCATAAAAGGAATAGCCTATTTGAACAAAGATAAAAGGACGACCAAAGGACCACATATCATCACATCGACCATTGAACACCCCGGAGTCCTTGAAGCCTGTCGACATTTAGAGACACAAGGATTCCAAGTCAAGTACGTTCCTGTCGACAACCAAGGCATCGTCGACCTGGAATCACTGCGAGACTCGATTTCAAAAAACACATTCCTCCTTACTTTTATGTTTGCGAACAACGAAATCGGGACTATCGAACCAATCGAGGAGATCGGTAAGATTGCCCAGGAACATGACATCATCTTCCACACCGATGCGGTCCAAGCGGTTGCAAAGGTTCCTATTGATGTCAAGAAACAACATATCGACTTACTTGCATTATCATCCCACAAGATCTACGGACCAAAAGGAATAGGGGCACTGTATATCCGCAATGGTATCAAGGTCCAGCCAATCATCCATGGAGGGGGACACGAAAAAGGCATCAGGAGCAGCACCCTTAATACCCCAGGCATCGTCGGTCTGGGAAAAGCCTGTGAACTTGCAACAAAACGAATGAAAAAAGATAATATCTACATAAAGACTTTACGAGATCTTCTCATAAAAAATATATTACAGATTGAAGAAAGCCATTTGAACGGTCATCCTGAGAAACGTCTGATGAACAACGCACATTTCCGATTCACCGGGATTGAAGGCGAATCACTACTCCTCGGCCTAGATGAACAGGGAATTGCGACATCAACAGGGTCCGCCTGCTCATCTCAGAAGCTGCAGGCATCCCATGTGCTCCTCGCGATAGGATTAGATCCTGTGCAAGCACATGGATCACTACGGCTCTCCCTGGGCAGAGAAAACACCAAAGAAGAAATAACCTATGCCTCAAAAGCAATCCCTCAGATTGTTGACAAACTGCGTAATATGTCTCCACTGTGGAACCGATAAGATATGGCGAAAAAAGCGGTGTGTCTTATCTCTGGCGGTCTTGATTCGGCGGTGACCGCTTTTATCGCAAAAAAACAGGGATACGACCTTTATGCGTTGTCGTTTCGCTATGGCCAACGACATACAAAAGAACTTTTGTGTGCGAAGAAAATTTCTCAAGCAGTAGAAGCGATAGATCATGTCATCTTAACTATTGATCTTCAAAAATTTGGTGGGTCTTCCCTCTTTACCAACTCAGCTCGTCAGATTAAAAATCACGCGTTGAAAAACATTGGAAAAACGATTCCTTCGACCTATGTTCCAGCACGAAACACGATTTTTCTTTCGTTCGCACTTGCCTATGCTGAAACTATTAAGGCCGATGCCATCTTCATTGGGATTAATGCGGTGGATTACTCAGCGTATCCTGATTGCAGACCTAAATATCTACAAGCGTATCAGCACCTGGCAAATCTTGCAACAAAGCGAGGGATCGAAGGAAAAACAGTGCGCATCATAGCACCTCTTCTGCATCTTTCAAAAACTGAAATAATCAAGAAAGGCACACGATTGAAGGTTCCCTATGGGAAGACCTGGTCGTGTTACCGAGGGAATGTTAAAGCGTGCGGTCGCTGTGATTCCTGTCTGTTACGTTTTGCAGGTTTTCAAGGAGCAGGATTAAAAGACCCAGTTCCGTATGCGACCAACTTAAAGACAGAACGAAAAGAATAGGGATCAGGGTAAGGTTATCTGATTATTTGATATTTCGATGACTTTTTATAAAATCTTCAAACGAGCTTACAAAAAATTTGTTTTTTTAACGAAACCTTTCAAATGAGCCTGAATAAAAAACAATTAATGTTTAATATAATGAACTGTAGAATCATAATAATAAAAAAACATTCCTTTATGCCTGGTTCAAGTTCGTTTTAGGAAAATTTATTAATACGGGACTACTCTTTTCCAGGACGATGGTGCGAGAGAGAAAAACGAAAGTTATAGATATAGATAAATTGCACGAGTTAATAGATAGTGCATCTCTGCCTAAAGAAAGAGCACCATCATCGCATGACACTGAAAAATTGGAATCTTTTCGAAAACGATTATCCGATGAATCAATAAATAAAAACAAAAAAGTTTTTTTATCTGATGTGAGACACACATCATCAGAAATTTTGAAGCCACAAGTTGTTGTCCATAAACGAGAAGAATTCCCCAAAAAGGAAGAAAAAGTAATTCAGATAAACCTAGGCCCAAAGACAATAAAAAACCAAAAAGAAGAAGTGGTCGTGGCATTTATACCTGTAAACGAGGATCTTTTTGCCTCAGAACTGCTCTATGAGATTGAAAAGATCGCTGTTCAAAAGGAAGAATTCACTGAAGAAAAACCAAAAAAATTATTAAAAAAATCAGAGATTCAAAAAGAATTCACACCGGTTCTTTCTGTTCGGAAGAGAAAAGAGGATGATCTTCCTGAATGGGAGCCGGTAAAAAATAAAAACATAGACACAGAAAATGCGGATAGTACAAAAAGGAAGTCGACTGAGGAATATCCTCCTGAGTTTCAACACATTGAGGCGAAAAAACCATCGTCACCATCCTTTTCTCATAAACAAGAAAGCAATATGCATTTAATCGAACTCGTTGAATTTACCATGATAGAAACCGAGAAAGATAGAATAGAACAATTAGAAGAGCGGAAAAAGGGAAAAAAGGAACACGAACAAAAAAAGACAGAAGAGAAACATAAAAAACAAGAAGTAAAGGAAAAAAAAATGGAATCTGAACATCTGGTAAATGAACAGAAAATGAAATTAGAATTAGACCAAGTAAAATTCCAGCATAGGCAACAAGAAAAACAAAAACATGAGGAATTAGATAAGAAAAAAGCTGCTGCTCGAGCTGAAGAAAAAGAGCGAAAAGAACATCTATTTTTAAAAGAACGTGAAGAGAAAACCCGATTAAAACAAACAGTGCTGCAAAAAAAGGACAAAGAGGAACACAAACAAAAAAAGATAGAAGGGAAACAGGAAAAACAAAATGAAACGGAGAAAAAAAAGGAAGAAAAACGTCTAACAAAAGAACACAAAAAGGAATTAAAAATAGAAAAAATAGAATCCCGGCACAAACAACAAGAAGAACAAAAACAAAAGGAAATAGAAAAGAAAAAAGCCGCAGATCTGGCAAAAGAAAAAAAACTAGAAACAAAAAGACAAGTAAAAGCACAGAAAAAGAAATTAAAACTGGAACTAATAGAAAACCGACACAAACAACAAGAAGAACAAAAACAAAAGGAATTAGAGAAGAAAAAAGCTGCTGCTCGAGCTGAAGAAAAAGAGCGAAAAGAACAGCGACTTTTAAAGGAACGTAAGGAGAAAGCACGATTAAAACAAATAGAGAAACAAAAAAAGGAAAAAGAAGAGTACGAACAAAAAAAGATAGAAGAAAAACTAGTTAAACAAAAAGAAAAAGAAAAAAAACTAGAAGAAGAACAGCGTACAAAAGAACAGAAAAAGAAATTAGAATTAAAACAAATAGAATCCCAACACAAACAACAAGAAGAACAAAAACAAAAGGAAATAGAAAAGAAAAAAGCCGCAGATCTAGCAAAAGAAAAAAAACACGAAGAAACAAGACTTCTAAAAGAACGTAAGGAGAAAGCACGATTAAAACAATTAGAAGAGCGGAAAAAGGAAAAAGAAGCACAAAAACAAAAAAAGATAGATGAGAAACAAGCAAACCAAAAAGAAAAAGAAAAAATACTAGAAGCAAAACGATTGGCAAAAGAACACGATAAGAAATTAAAAGTAGAGTGGATAGAATTCAAACATAAGCAGCGACAAAATCAGAAACGAAAGGTTTTGGAAAAGAAAAAAGCAGCAGTTGAAGCAAAAGAAAAAGATCACGAAGAAGCCAGACTTTTAAAAGACCGCGAAAAGAAAATACGATTAGACCAAATAGCGCTACAACAAAAGGAAAAAGAAGAACGCACACAAAAAATGATCAAAGAGACACAATCAAAACAAAAAGCAAAAGAAAAAAAACTAGAATCAAAGATACTAGTAAAAGAACAGAAAAAGAAATTAAAATTGGAACAAATAGAAAACCGACACAAACAACAAGAAGAACAAAAACAAAAGGAAATAGAAAAGACAAAAGCCGCAATATTAGCAAAAGAAAAAGAACAGGAAGAAGCCAGATTTTTAAAAGAACGCGAAAAGAAAACACGATCGGTACAATTAGAGAAACAGAATTTCAATGAGATAAAAAAAGAAAAGAAAGTGGTTTTAGCACCTTCAGTTATTAAAAGTAGTACAGCAGAAGGCAAAACAGAAATTTCTAGTATCGAAGGAAATAAACTAGAAAAAACTTATAACAATATTTTAGCGGTTCAAAAGGAAGAACACATACTCGCGACCCCTCAAGAGTCTTTCAATAAAGAAACTCATGACGAGATAAATGGTTCTGTCCCTGCTGTTACAAAGGATCTATCAACACAGGAGACACAAAAACAAACGTTAAAGGCAAAAAAACAAGAGGAGAAGCGACTTGCGAAGGAAATGAAACAGAAGCAACGTCAGGATCGATTGGAATTAAAAAGGAAAGAAAAAGAGCAAGCGCAGCAACAGATGTTAGAGAAGAAACAACGAGCGAAACTTTTCGATGTAGACAAGGAAACAAAAGAAAAATTGAAACAGAAAAAATTGGAAGAAAAACTTGCACAGAAAGAAGCAAAGGAAAAAGAGCGTGAGAAGATAAGACGCAAAAAAGAAGAAGAGAGAAAAAATCAACAAATACTTACCGTGAAAGAAATCGAATTAAAACAAAAAGAAAAAACAGAAAAAAAACAGAAAGAAGCTGAGCGGAAAAAAGAAAGACTGCATTTGAGTAGACTTGATATCGGAAGGGCAAAAGATAACGGAGCCATCGATGAACGTAAACAAGCGGAACAACAGAAAAATACAATGGCTTTGGTCAGAATTGCTGCAGAAGAAAAAGAAAATCGTAAAACGAAGTCCTTTGAACGAAAGAGACAAAAAGAGCAGAAAATTAAGGAAAAAGAAGAGCAGAAATTAAAAATAAGCGAAGAGATGAAAGCAATGAAGAAAATGGATCTACACATGCAAGAAGAAATCATTAAGCAAAAACAAACCGGCCAAACAGAAAGGAATGATGCCTTTGTCGCATTTGATAATATCAATCAAGAGATCGCAGTTATTCTCAGCGCTAACGGATATAACACAGTTGAAAAGTTGCGACAGGCAACGGTAAAGAATCTTGTGAAAATTGGATTAAAGAAAAAAATTGCGCAACGGATCCTTGCAGAAAGTGAGGATTTTGTTGAATGGGAAACGTTTGATGCTGATGAACATTTTTAAAGAAAAACAAATTCTCATTTCAAATACCAGTAAATACTTCTCCTTAAAAGATTGAATTACTACCTCCGAGAAATTTTACCAACATCTCAATAATATCAAACAGAACAGGTTTGATGGAGGTTACTGGAATCAAACCTTGTTTTTACGTTTTTTCAGATAATCGTATACATCAAGGATAATAGGTATTGATATAAGAATTGCAATCACGATGCCAAGGCAAATCATACTATCCTGATGAACATTTCCCACGGTATTCTTGCCGTGAAGGACATCCTCGAAAAAGAGATTAATGGTCCCTAGCCAGGGAATCTCAAAGCGTGCCTTTCCCGATATCCAATCCAGTTGAACGGGTTCAGGACAAATATCAGTAATTTCATCAATGACGTCATTATTATCGCCTTTTGTAAGAAAACCTGAATGGGTCCATCCTGGATTAGCATTGTACAATCCTAATTGAGGTATGGTCAGACTCGTTTTATTGTAAATGCCATAATCAAGAATTGTATAGGTCGTTTGACCGTCGTTGTTGTACACATCAACCCAGCACATTGCCCGATGAATAATCTGCGATACGTCGGTGCGTCCTAACGGCCTATAGATAATCACATCACCGTAATTACCGTAGGTCTGCCAACCATTCTCAGCTTCAGCACCTTTAATAGGACCACCATGCGGGATGACATCACTTCGCTTTGAAACCTTCTGAACGAGAACCATATCTCCTGCATCAATGGTCCCCAACCGTCCAAATGGAGAATTGGGGTGCTCCATACTTCCTGATTCGATCGCAACCATTGGAGCAGCAAACCACTGACCGGTATACCCCCATAAAAGCATTAAAATAACAAATACAGCAAGTAGCGCGACGACGACATCGCGAACAATCGATATTTTATTGTTCTCGCTTTTCCAAAACTGGATAAACATTTTCTTGATGTTCATGCACTCACACAATCAAAGATTTTTTTTATGTAACAGAGAACTTTTTGTCGATGTTCCACAGATGGGACAGATTTTTTTAATTTCTTTAAACTGTTTTCCGCACCCTGGACAACGAGACACCCATTTAAACTTTTTTGTTATTCCTTTCTGCATGAAGCCTTGAAATTTTATATCCAAGGTCGCTGCGACGTTCTGAATTGAATAATCATCACTCAGAATCGTTGCTTCTTGGTCAGGTTTTTTGTTGATATCGATAGCGAGCGCCACAACTTCGATATCCGCTAAAGAGAGTCTGCGATCATCACCGGTTTGCTGAGCGGTTTTTTTCGCACAAGCTATTGCCTCCAAGGTTGGTGCGTGAATCCCTAGACCGGTTTCCTTGAGTAATTCAAAGGTCTGGAAGTCTCGTCCGCCTGGACTAAGCTCGTCAGAAACACCTGGTGTTGTGACAAGTAATACATTATCAATAGCAATTGGTTTTCCTGAAAGAATCGCAGAAGTATCGATGATGAAAACTTGTTTTTTCATTGGAAATCCTTTTGTTGGTTAGGTCTTTTTAAGTTTTCCATAGATCTCGGTAATCGCAACTGTTTCCTGATTTCCGGTTTTCATATCACGTAAAATGACAGTTTTTTTCTCTAGTTCTTTTGGTCCAACGATGATGACTTTGTCAACATGTTTTGCATCCGCGTACTTCAGGGATTTTCCCATTCCTCGTCTGAGTTGGTCAAAGTCAACAGAGATATTGTGGTTTCGCAATTGTTGAGCAATCTCAATAGATGTCGAAACCATGTCTTGATTAACCGGGATGATGAACACATCGAGTTTTGAAGGAGGAAAGATGAAGCCTTCTGCTTCAAGAGCAAGAATGGTTCGGTCAAAACCGACCGCAAACCCGGCGGTCGGAACCACAGTGCCGCCAAACAAAGAGACAAGCTCATAGGAGCCTCCTCCACAGAGTTGTTTTTCTGCTCCGAGGACTGGTGCATCGATTTCAAAGACCAAACCTTTGTAATAATCAAGTCCCCGTACAATACTCAATTTTATTTCAAACTCATTGACATGAAATGCGTTTTTCAGCAGATCAAGGATTGCTTCCATGCTGTGTAGCTCTTTCATCGCATCATGATCGTCAGCGATAAACGATCGAATCTCGCCGATATCTGAACTTTGAAGAACACTGATGAATGAATCGATCTCCTTCTCAGAAACATTGCACTCTCCAAGAGCGATTTTTAAATCATCGAACAGTGACTTATCGATCAATGGTAAGAGTGTTTTTTGATCATCTTTGAGGAGTTTCAATTTTTTAAACATGGCACTGATAATGGTAAGATTCCCTAGGTTAATCCGAACATTTTTTAGACCTGTGTTTTTCAAAAGAGTAAATGCAAGGGCGAGTAACTCTGCTGTCGCTTCGAAGGTATCTGCTCCGATGATTTCACAGCCTGCTTGTTGAAACTCCCGGTATCTTCCCTTCTGTGGTCTGTCATACCGATAGCAGTTCCCAAAGTAAAACAATTTCAGTGGTTTTGGTTCCATCTGTAACCTTTCGACATAAAAACGGATCACAGGAGCGGTAAGCTCCGGCCGTAATGCTAGTTCGCGTCCACCTTTATCAGTAAATGTGTACAACTCATTGATAATTGATTCACCTGATTTCGCGGTGAACAGCTCTAAATTCTCAAAGGTGGGTGTCTGGATTTCGCCGTACCCAAATGAGGTAAAAGTGGTAGCCATGTTCTGTTCTAAATAGCGACGTTTCTGCATCTCATTTGGAGTAAAATCTCTGGTCCCTCGAGGTACCTGAAACATGAGGAGTCGTATAGTAGGAATTCCTTAATTATGTTTCTCTTAGTAACTGTGTAAGGGATGTATGTGTGTTTTTAAAAAAATATAACTGTTTGGGATTGGTGGAGAAAATTGACCTATGACTCCATCCTTGGAATTAGTAAATTATAAGCGTTTGCGACCGAATAAAAATTTGAGAATATTTTACTTCCTTTAGAACTATCCTATACCCTGGATTTACTGTGCGAAATTATCTAGGGCAAACAACAGAGATTTTTCAAATAATATCCTGAAGGTATACAATATCATAGAAAAATAGGCAAAAACTTCTTTTAGCAGTATCTGTTACACCCCATGAATTTCCCAACTAATGAGGTTGATTCATATGGAAATAACAATGTATGTCAATAAATATAAACATGCTCGATATGCGTTTTTCAAATGGCGATACCAACTTGAAAACTACAATAAAGTTATCCTCGCAATAAGTTTTGCTTGTTTAACAGGATTATTAGCCCAAGTAAGGTTTTATTTCCCAGGGTCTCCTGTTCCGCTCACTGGTCAGACTTTCGCAGTCCTTGTTAGTGCGATTGTGCTTGGGAAATGGTGGGGTGGCATTAGCCAAAGTATTTACCTAGGCGTTGGTGTTGCTGGAGTACCCTGGTTTGCTGGAATGAATAGCGGATTTGCTTACCTTGCTGGTCCAACTGGTGGATATCTCATTGGTTTTATCCTTGCTGCATTTTTCTTGGGATACTGTGTCGACCGATCTGTTAAATCACGGAAATATTGGACGATGTTTGGATTGATGATCTTTGCCAACTTCGGCATTGTCTTTGGGTTTGGATTGTTACAGCTCTACGGTTGGCTTTCCATCACCGGAGCGTCTGTTGATCTCTGGGGTTTACTGCTGATGGGTCTGATACCCTTCATCATCGGTGATACCGTAAAAATAGCGATCGCTGCTGGCATAGCAAGTAGTATTACACCAAAACAGGCATACGGCAGCGAGGCAAACGCGTTTTCATAGAAGAAACGCGCCTTTCTTTTTTTTATTTTACTTTTGTAAGAGAGATCGTCCGATCATTTAAGACGACCCATCGTATCTTATCGCCATCTTTTAATTTCAGAAGTTCGACGACCTCAGAAGGTACAGTGATTCGTCGGCGTGAACCACGGATTGTTATCGCGGTTTCTTTGATGCATTTCACATGATCAAGTTCAATTTTCATCGCTATCACTCTTTTCTTTTACCGCTTGATTACTTACGAGCGAACCTTTGAGCGGATGCATCGTTAACTGATCTCTCCGCTTAGATAGGCTTTTGTTTCCGGGTTTTTTGGATTATTGAAAAATTCATCGGCTGTTCCTTGTTCAATAACCATACCAAAATATAGGAAGATGACATAATCAGCGACCCGTTTTGCTTGACGAAGGGTATGGGTCACCAGAATGACCGTATATTCCTTTTTTAGCTTCAGAAGAAGCTTTTCTATCTGTTGTGCGGCAATAGGGTCCAACGCCGAGGTTGGTTCATCACATAAAAGCACTTCAGGTTGCACGGCGATAGCTCGGGCAAGACACAGCCTCTGCTGCTGCCCAACAGAAAGTCGTGAGGCAGGATCATGCAGTCGGTTTTTTACTTCATTCCAAAGACCGACTTCCTCTAAACAATATTGAACTGCTTCTGCCAACTCTTTTGCATTTTTATTATGATGGATTCGTAGTCCATACGCAACATTTTCAAAAATCGACATTGGGAGCGGATAGGGTTTTTGGGAGATGAGCCCCATTTTTTTCCGTATGTCAGGAATCTCACTTGCTTTACGATCAAGAATATTTTCACCATCTACAAGGATTTGTCCTGAGATATTTACTTCATCTTGAATCTCCAATAGTCTGTTGAAAGATTTAAGGAGCGTCGTCTTTCCACATCCCGAAGGGCCAATCACTGCAGTGAGTTGTTTTGCCGGGATTTTAATATTGATGTTTTTTAGGATACTATTTTTTTGGATTTGCACATTTAAATTTTTTGTTTCTATCTGATAGTTTTCCATACTTGTTCCTTCTATTTTATGATATGTTTTTTAAAACGCCGTGTAAGGAGTCTTGAAAGGACGCTTACGATTAGCACGATCATTAAGAGGATGAATGCAGCTGCAAAGGCTTTTGATTGCCCCAATGGAGTTGAATAGAGATTATAAATCATTGTTGGAAGAGTCGCTGTTGAATCAAAAAGCGAGGTCGGTAAACGATTTGAAAAACCTGCGGTGAAGAGAATTGATGCAGCATCACCGATACCACGGCCCAGTCCAAGGAGAATCCCGGCAAGGATTCCTGGAAATGCTTGCCTCCGAATGACTCGAAAGGCGGTCTCGATTTTTGTTGATCCGAGAGAATATGCTCCTTCTTTCAAGCCTTTGGGGACCATTTTTATTGCTTCGTCCATGGATCGTGTGATGATCGGGATTTCAAGCAGTGTTAAAGCAATCATTCCGACGAGAATTGAAGAGCTCATTCCTATGGAGATCATGATCATCAGACAGAAAATACCATAGATAATCGAAGGGATACCCCAGAGGACATCAAGCATGAATCGAATAATATCTGAGTATCGAGGGTGTAGAAAATCATTTTGTAAAAAAAGCGCAATCCCGATACCAATAAGGCTTGCAAAACCGGTCGCGGGAAGAGCAAGAAGAAGAGAACCAACGATTGCATTTAATATACCGCCGCCAGGGGGATCTCCTGGAACCGAAGGACGGGGGGTTTGCGTGATCATTTCAATACTTAACGAAGACGCGCCGTTAATTACAACAAGTCCAAAAATAACGACTAAACTTCCGATGACAATACAGACGGAACCGACCATGAGAATTTTGAATAGTCTTTCCTCAAGTGTGCGTCTATTCAATACTTCCACCTCTTTTTTGCTCGTCGTAATGTAAGAAACCCAAGAATGTAGAAGAGGAATACTACGATGAAGAGGATCAATGCTACGAGCATGAGTGCGGATTCATGCAGTGGTATGGACATTAATTCACCATATTTTGATGCGATTAAGGATGCAAGAGTCTCTCCTGGATTGAATAGTGAAGAAGGAAGCCGGATAGTTCCACCGATTACCATGTTGACTGCGATTGTTTCCCCAAATGCTCGTCCAAAACCTAGGAGTATCGCCGCAATGATGCTTGGGGCGGAGGCGCGAAACACGACTTTCTTGACCGTCTCCCACTTTGTTGCTCCGACCGAGAGGGACGCCTCCTTTAAAGAAAGGGGAATCGCATCAAAAGATTCGATGCACAATGAAATGATGATGGGAAATACCATGATTGATAAAATGATAGCAGCGGAAAATATGCAAAGGCCCGTACTTTGTGCTCCAAAAAATGGTGCAATAACGTTTTGTACGAAAGGTGCTAAAAAAAGAAAGGCACATAACCCATAGACGACTGAAGGGACCCCTGCGAGTACATCGATGAAAGGTCTTATGGTTTTGCGCAATCTTCTCGGTGCGTATTCCACGATGTAGATTGCAGAAAGCAACGAGATCGGGATTGCAATCAAGAGGGCAAACCCAGTAACAAGTATGGTATCGACGATGATCGCTGCAAGACCAAACTGGCCGGCATCAGGATTCCATATCGATGAAAACAGCACCTCGATAATCGAGTGGGACTCAAGGACTAACAACGATCTAGATAGTAGAAGTATAAATATTAAAAAAAATAAAGAAGAGACAAAAAGCGTGATGAGAAGCAATGTTTTTGTGCCAATGAGATCACGCAATTTTCTCGTATTCATTTTTTCATGTATTCCTTAGTGATTTTTTTCTTCATCTCAGAGGGTTGATTACTTAGTAATTTCAGGTCTCGTTCCATTTTCTAGATACTGAAGCTGAAGGTCAAGAGTCGCTTGCGGTAATGGAACATATCCGGCATCAAGTACGTATTGCTGTCCTGTTGTCAAAATCCAGTGAACGAAGTCTTGTGTTATTCCAGTGAACTTATGGAGGGTGGCTAAATTTTCTACTCGTGCAGGTGGTGAGGGAAACACATTTGCAATAATTGCATTGACGATTGTTGTTCGATTTGTATAGACATACTCTGTAGACTCAAGTGTCCCGTTTCCATTCAAATCGATTGGAACAGGGAGAATTCCGTCAGCGGGTACTACGGTGTTATCAGCAAGTTTTTTTGTATAGACATACCCTGTATTATCATATCCGATGGCAAAGGGATTCGCTTGAACCTGTGCTACGACGGCATTATCACCGTTTACCGCTGAAAGCCTTTCAAGAGGTAGATGAGACCCAATGTCGTTTTGTACATATTTCCCCATATATTTC
This sequence comes from Thermoplasmata archaeon, assembly GCA_003942085.1. Lineage (GTDB taxonomy): Archaea > Thermoplasmatota > E2 > DHVEG-1 > DHVEG-1 > SM1-50. The sequence continues at coordinate 119,955 of DQIQ01000001.1, forward strand.
GCCCAGGTATCCGCTGCTCCACAGGCATCTGACCGGGTATAAACAATGATTTTATCAGTGATATTCTCATTTCCTACAAGCTGTCCCCATGTTGAGATGTTTCCGGTGATGAAGATATCTTTAAATTGTTGCTTTGTGACACCTTTTACCAACAGTATGTCTTTTACTGGGTTGTCTGCATTCATGGTTGCGATGACTGCATCTTTTGCGACTGAGACCCAGAACGCTCCTTGACTTATTTCTGAGTTGTTCACCGCTCTGGAGACCATACCGATGTCTGCAATTCCTTTTAATGCGTCAGCCATTCCAGTGCCAGCTCCATTTGCATTAATATCAATCGTGACGTTGCTGTGGGTTTTTTGATATTCTGTCGCCCATACTTGCATCATTGGTTGTAGAGCAAATGCACCTTCTATTTTTATGGTGTTCTTTTGTTGGGTAGTACACCCAGACAAGCTCACAATTCCGACCACAGCCAAGATAAGAACTGCGACAAGTGCTTTCATTTTCTTTTGATTGCTTTGGTTCATCTTTCATCGTCTCCATTTCAATTTTTTTCCTGAATCATTGCTGTGACCTATGATACGAGCAATGTTTTAGCAAATAATATTATATGCGACCCCCCCTATTTATAATTATTGGTAACTTACCAACATTGCTCCAATTATTGCCAAACAGTCAATAGTAAGACAACAACAATACAAAATTATAACATCACACTCAACGGAAGGAGAGAATATTATTCATAAACAACATACGCTTATCAATATAGATATGATTCAGCGACGAGAACTCGCAGGTATAAAAGACCTAAACTGCCCGAAATGCGGAAGTAAAAACATCATGACGCAACCTGGAGAAATCGCCGCTGAAAAACATACTATCCATGAATGCAAATGCAAAACCTGTGACTGCGATTTCTTAGTCTCCAGAAGCATCATGAAAAAATAATTACTTTTTTCGCTTTTGATTCACTACTTTTGGAACTGTTGTCAGCGCAATAACATTTATATACCAAATCTTTTATGCCTTACTTCCTGTCTAGACCAGACATGATCGGGCAATTCTTCAAGAATCCCGGTAAGAAACAGTCTTAATGATTTTTGACTGTTTTGGAAATGTCACGGTTGAGACGCAGTGAAATCGCTAATACTTACAAGATAAAATAGAGGATATATTATGGCAGATATCCACCATCCAAAACGAGGGTCACATGGCTATTGGCCACGGAAACGTGCAAAAACAGAAACGCCCCACATTAAAAGCTGGGCTGAAGGGAACGACAAACCAAAGATCCAAGGATTCTTTGGATACAAGGCCGGAATGACCCACGCATTCATCGTCGATTACCGACCAACCTCCACCACTTCAGGAAGAGAGGTCAAAATGGCGGTTACCGTTCTTGAAACACCACCGATAAAAATCGCAGCGGTTCGAGCCTACCAGCGGTCATCCTATGGATTGCAGTGCAGTGGTGAGATCTGGTCTGAGAAACTTGATCCTGAATTAGCACGCTGTATTCCTCTGGCAAAAAACCAAAAAGAGAAAAACTGGGATATTACGAAAGACGCCGAGGAAATCCGTGTCATCGTCTATACGCAACCCAAACTCGTGACAAGCACCCCGAAGAAAGCACCAGAGATCAGCGAGTTGAAGATAGGTGGCGGCAGCATTGATGATCAGATCAAATACGCAAAGGAAATCCTCGGAAAAGAACTAAAGATAAATGATGTTGTCAAAGAAGGAGACATGCTTGACGCCATTGCTATTACCAAGGGGAAAGGATGGCAAGGAACCGTTAAAAGACATCACGTTAAACTCTTATTACATAAAAACTCAAAACACCGCAGAATGATCGGGACCGCTGGTTCTTGGCACCCTAGTTGGGTACAAGCGACTGTCCCACAGGCAGGACAGATGGGGTACCATCAGCGCACTGAATATAACAAACGTGTCCTGAAAATCGGAGAAAACGGCGAAGAAATAACTCCAGCTGGTGGGTTCCCAAATTACGGTGTGATACGTAACTCCTACATTCTGGTTCATGGTTCTATCCCTGGACCGGTCAAACGACTCATTGGAATACGAGACGCAGTCCGATATCAACGCGGTGTGAAAATCCAGAAACCTGAGATCACCTACATTTCTACAACCAGTAAACAAGGAGCGTAATCATGACGAAAGTTAACATCTACAGCATGGACGGGACTGTAAAAGAAAAAATCGATTTACCAAAAATCTTTGAAACACCATATCGTCCTGACATCATTAAGAAATCATTTGAAGTCATCCACTCAAACCAGCGCCAGCCGTACGGATCAGATCCTTTAGCAGGAACCAGACACGCGGTTGCATCGGTTGGAAAAGGCAGAGGGATGTCTCGAGTACCACGATTGAGTCAAGGACAAGCTGCTGCACTCGCCCCCTGTGTCGTCGGTGGCAGACGAGCCCATCCCCCTAAAGCAGAACGGAACTGGAAAGAAAAAATGAACAAAAAAGAAAACCTGCTTGCTCGAAACTCAGCTCTTGCAGCAACCGCAGATAAAGAGATTGTGACAAAAAGAGGGCATCGTTTCGACGAAAAAATAACGTTACCCATTGTCATTGACGATGATTTTGAAAAGATCAAAAAAACCAAAGAAGTCATCGAGGTCCTAGAGAAAATCGGCATTTACTCTGATATCCTGCGGGCAGCAAACGGCAGACATGTGCGTGCAGGGAAAGGAAAAATGCGAGGACGCAGATACCGCATGCCGAAATCATTGCTCATCGTATCATCAAAAGATGTCGTTGAAAAAAGCTCCGAAAATCTTAGTGGTGTTGATCTTGCAAAACCACATCAGCTAAACATTGAACATCTCGCACCAGGCGGGATTGCTGGCAGACTGACCGTCTTTACCAAATCTGCTTTGGCACAACTAGGGGGCGCTAAATAATGACCATGGATCCCTATTCAATCGTTTTATATCCATTTGTGACAGAAAAGTCGATGAGTCATATGGAGAAAAACAATGCATTAGAGTTCGTAGTGAAAAGAACCGCGAACAAAGAACTGATCAAAAAAGCAGTTGAAAAAATGTTTTCTGTGAAAGTAAAATCAGTCAACACACGGATAACGCAGAAAGGAAAACATGCAACCGTCGTCTTCATGCCTGAATACAAGGCAGAGGATCTCGGGATGAGAATAGGAGTCTTCTAAAGGGGTGAACTATGGGGAAAAATCTTATCCAGCAACGCCGAGGACGGGCCCGAGGTCGATATACTGTCCCGTCACATAAGTATCGGGGGAATATACATTACGCCAACGAAAGAAGTGCAAAAGGCGTTGTTGAAGGGCTCATTCACGACCCAGGACGAAGTGCACCGGTCGCTCAAGTGAGAATGGAGAATAATAAAAAAGTTCTAATGATCGCAACCGAAGGAACATCTGTCGGTCGTGAAGTGAAATTCACAGCAAGTAAAGCAGAGTGTGAACTCGGAAACATCATGCCGATTGGGAATGTCCCTGATGGGTATCCGATTTACAATATCGAAATCACACCCGGAGATGGAGGTAAAATGGTACGCGCAGGCGGTAGTGGTGCGTATGTGATTTCCCATGACGCTCAAAAAACAATTATAAAACTTCCCTCAGGTCAATTCAAAACATTAGATTCTTTATGCAGAGCAACCGTTGGAATTGCTGCCGGTGGCGGACGGCAAGATAAACCGCTCATGAAAGCAGGGAAAAAATGGAACGCACAACGCGGCAAAGGAAGAAATTACCCGGTCGTACGAGGTGTTGCGATGAACCCTGTGGATCATCCTCACGGTGGAGGAAGTCACCAACATGTTGGAAAGCCAAGTTGTGTATCACGTGGTGCACCACCTGGTAGAAAGGTTGGGAATATTGCTGCCCGGAGAACTGGAAGAAGGTAATGATCATGGCACAAATCAAATTTGGATCATCAGCAAAAAGCAGACGGAAAAGAGATAGGAAGAAAGTAGAGGTACGAAAAAAGGAATTTCAGTTCCAAGGAAAATCCTTGGAGGAAATTCAAAAACTCTCTATGGAAGAATTACTCCCGCTCCTTCCCTCCCGCTCCCGCAGAACATTAAAACGGGGATTGTCCAAAGATGAGAATAAATTAATGGAAGACGTTAAGAATGCAAAACAGGGGGATCTTATTAGGACACATTGCAGAAATATGATCGTCTTACCTACGTTCATTGGTCATAATATCCTTATCTACAACGGGAAAGATTTCGAACGAGTGAACATCCAACCCCAGATGATCGGCCATTATCTCGGGGAATTTGCGTTAACCCGTAAAAGAGTAAAACACACAGGACCTGGTGTCGGAGCCACCAGAGGATCCAAATTCATGCCATTGAAGTGATGAACCATGCCGAAATATTCAGCTGAGAGAGACTTAGAAAAAAGCGCACGAGCCTTTGGATACGAACTGCATTGTTCTCAGAAAGATTCTCAGAACCTTGCCCGTGCGTTACGCGGAATGACTATCGAAGCGGCAAAGAAGTACCTCGAAGAGGTCATCGCTCTGAAACGAGCGCTCCCTGCGATATACCATAAGAAGAAAAGACTGCATCAAAAAGGGATTGGCCCTGGAAGCTTTCCGGAAAAAGCAGCACGGTATATGTTGAAGGTCGTTGAAAACGCTGAGAACAACGCTGAATACAAAGGCTTTGACGTCGATAAAATGAAAATTGTCCATATCTCTGCGTATCAAGGGAGAATCATTAAAGGAATGATGCCGCGAGCGCATGGTAGAGCGACTGATAAAAATGAAACGACGACCGATGTCGAAATTATTCTTGAAGAGGTTGAATAATGGCAAATGAACGCAAGTTTATTAGAGAGAATGCCAAGCGATCGTTAATCAAGAAATTCCTGGTCAAAGAAATCGAAGGTGCTGGCTTTGGCGGTATGAACATCCAACGTACCCCGATAGGCACCCGTGTCAACATCCTTGTGGAGCGACCTGGTATGGTGATCGGAAAGAGCGGCGCAAAAATCAAGGATCTGACCGATTCGATTCGCACCAAGTTTAATGTTGATAACCCGCAAATCGAGATACAAGAAGCAGGGTCCAGCGCATCCTTAAACGCTCAAATCATGGCTGAGAAACTTGCCGAAGCACTCGAGCGAGGTTGGCATTTCAGACGAGCAGGGCATTCCACGGTGCGACGGATCATGCAATCAGGGGCAAAAGGTTGCCAAGTGATCCTTGCCGGTAAATTGACTGGAGAACGGCACCGCACAGAGAAATTCACTGAAGGACATGTGAAGTACTGTGGTGAGACCGCAAAAGAAGTCATGGATATCGGCCTTGCAACCGCGAAGCTCAAACCCGGTGTTCTTGGAGTCAAAGTAAGGATCATGAGACCGGATGCGAAACTCCCTGATGAAATCACCTACAGACTTGCTGCAAAAGAGGAAGTAAAACCCGAGATAAAAGTCGAAGCAAAACCGCCAGAACCTAAACTAGAGAAAAAAACCGATATTAAACATATTACAAAGATCCCAGGGATAGGTCCATCGGTGCTCAAAAAACTGGAAAAAGCAAAGATTACATCCCTTGAAGAACTCTACACCATGAACCTTGATGATCTTATCGCAATCGACGGCATCGGCAATAAAACCGCTGAGCTGATCGTAAAAAACATAAGAAAATTACTAGAAGAGGGGGCCGAAAATGGCTCTTAAGGTAAAAGAACTCAGACAGATGACCTCTGAAGAAAGGGGCGAGAAGCTTAAAGAGTTAAAAGAAGAACTTATGCATGAGCGTGGAATATCCGCAATGGGCGGATCGTCGCCATCTCCCGGAAAAATCAGACAGATACGACAATCCATAGCAAGGATTCTTACGATCATACAGGAGGAAGGAGAACACAAATGAGTGATATATGCCCAAAATGTGGCCTCCCAAAAGAGATCTGTGTCTGTGAAGAAATCGCACGAGAGCAGCAAAGCATCACTATCGCGGTTGACAAGAGACGATATGGGAAGACGATGACGGTCGTTGACGGTCTGAATCCCCATGATCTTGACATGAACGCACTGGTTAGCAACCTCAAATCAATCTGTGCCTGCGGTGGAACCATCAAGGAAGGCAGGATCGAGCTACAGGGAGATCACCGAGCAAAAGTAAAGGGCGCATTGGAAAAACTCGGATTCACTGTTGACGTGATCTAAACTGCCCATCTGACGCAGTCGCTGCGTCAAGGAAGAACCATCAATGGAATATGAGCCGATCACCAGCGATGAACTCATCGGTAGAACGGTGACCATCATCGAATGCACCGATCCATCCTGGGTGAATCGAACAGGACTCATCATCGATGAGACACAACATACCTTCCTCATCGAAAATGAAAAGAAACAAAAACGAATCGCAAAGCAAACCGCAACGTTTGCATTTGAATATCACGGTAAAAAAACCATTGTGAAAGGAACACGATTGGTCTATCGACCTGAAGATAGAATAAAAAAACAAGGTGAAGACATTGGCAGAAAAAAAACAAGCACGAGACATAGGGTTGAATGTCAAACCGCCCAGCGCTAGCTGTAGCGATAAAGATTGCCCGTTTCATGGGAGATTACCGGTCAGAGGACAAGTCATCATGGGAACCGTTAAGTCAACCAAAAGACAAAACACCGTCTCCGTCGAACGAGAATTCATGCACTTCGTGAAGAAATACGAGCGATATGAAAAACGGACATCGACCTACCACGCTCACTGTCCACCCTGCATGAAACTGATGGTGGGCGACACCGTACGGATTGCGGAATGTCGACCGTTAAGTAAAACCGTTTCATTTGTGACCGTAGAAAAAGTGTAAATGTGGTGAAAGGAAAATGAAAGGAATAGCTGGTAGAATGATGCGAGGGCTGCCGGTTGGCGCCCGTTTAACCTGTATCGATAATACTGGTGCAAAAGTCGTACAAATCATCATGACTGTCAAGATTAAAGGCGTTCATCGCCGAACCCCGACCGCTGGCGTCGGTGATTTGGTTATCGTCAGCGTAAAAAAAGGGGCAACGGAGATGAGACGGCAAATCTTAAAGGCAGTGATTGTCCGTCAGAGACGCCCGTTCCGACGCCCAGATGGTCTCATGGTTCAATTCGAGGATAATGCGGCAGTATTGATTACCGATACTGGAGAAACAAAAGGAACGATGATAAAAGGCCCGGTCGCCATAGAAGCCGCAGAACGATGGCCAAAGATCGCTGCGTTAGCAGCAACAATTCTCTAAAGTGAGTGATATGATATCAATAAAACCAAGAAAACAACGATACACGCTCTATAACGCGCCTCTTCATAAAAAAAGGAAGTGGATCTCTTCACATCTCGCAGAAAACCTTCTGTTAAAATATGATCGACGAAGTCTGCCGGTTGTAAAAGGAGACACGGTCAAGATCATGCGAGGCAGCTTCCGAGGACATGAGGATAAAATTTCAAAAGTAAACGTTCAAGACCAGACTGTTGAAATTGAAGGGGTCACCATTACCACTGCAAAAGGCACAAAGATAGCAAAACCCCTCCATGCAAGCACCTTACTCATTACGAAATTAAACGTGACTGATAAATGGCGTCGGCATAAACTCGAGAGTGGACTGTCAGAGACCGCGAAGAAAGAAATCGAAAAAGAAGCAGCAGAACAACTCAAAGCTCTTGAGGCTGAAAAGAAAGCAGCTGAGGACGCAGCAAAAGCGGAAGAAAAACTGAAGGAAGAAGAACAAAAAGAACCCGCTGTTAAAGAGGAAACCATAACGCCTCCTGAAACGCTTGCAGAACCGATTACAAAAGAAGAAATACCAGCAGAAAAAGTCGAAGAGATACCTGTTGAGCAACCAAAAAAGAAACCGGCAACAAAGAAACCTACGACTAAAAAAACGACAAAAAAAGAAAAAGAAGAAGGTGAAACATGAGCAAACACCTCAAACGGCTCGCAGCACCACGAGTATTGAAGATCCATAGGAAAGAACGGGCTTTCACGATCCGTGCCGCACCAGGCCCCCATCCGTTAGAGCAAGCAATCCCCCTGGGGTTGCTCATACGGGATTACCTTGGCCTCTGTGATACTTATAAAGAAGCACGAAAAATCGTCTCAAATGGAGATATCCTCGTTGATGGATTGAAACGAAAGAACTTCAAATTCCCCTGCGGACTTATGGATGTAATCTCCATTCCTAAAATGCGCAAGAATGTCCGAATCCTTTTCGATAGGAACGGAAAGCTCACGCTTATCCCTATCTCTGAAAGTGATGCTGAATGGAAACTCTGCCGCATACAAAATAAGACGATAGTAAAAGGAAAGAAAGTGCAGCTCAATTTCCATGACGGAAAAAACAAACTTGTAGAAAAGGACGAATACAAAACAGGTGATGTCCTAAAAATTTCTTTTAAGGAAAATAAGATCGATGAGGTCTATAAATTTGACAAAGGGACGATATCGATGATCATCGGTGGAACGCACATTGGAGAAATTGCCAGCATCGAAGAAATCCAGGTTGTTGCCTCATCAAAACCCAATCTTGCAAAAATGAAGGGAGAAAAAGAATTTTCCACGATCGCAAGGCATGTGTTCCCCATTGGGAAAACAAAGCCTGCCATTACACTTCCTGAGGTGAAAATGCAATGAGCGCAAAGAAAACAACGACATCGAAGGCTCATAAGACCGCGACGCGTTCGAAAAAATCCTCGGTAAAGAAAAAAGAAGAAAAACAAATCATGAAACCTCGTCTAGCAAAAGTCACGGTAAACATCGGGGTCGGTGAAGCCGGTGAGAAACTCAAGAAAGCAGAATCTGTTTTAGAGGGTGTCACGAAACAAAAACCAATACAAACCCTTTCAAAAACAACAAGCAAAGACTGGGGTCTGCGAAAATTCATGCCGATAGGTTGTAAAGTCACACTTCGAAAAAAAGCTGCTGAGGCATTTTTAAAAAACGCATTAAAAATCCGGGAGAATAAAATCTCGGAATACTCATTTGATGATCAAGGGAATTTCTCATTTGGAGTACCGGATCATACCCTCTTCGAAGGACAAAAATACGATCCTAACATCGGGATCTTCGGGATGGACATCTGTGTTACCATTGAAAAACCAGGATACCGGATTAAACATCGACGAATTGACCGACGGAAAATCCCGCAGAGACAGCAGCTCACCAGAGAAGCAACTATGAAATTTATAACTGAAGCATTTAACGTAGAGGTCGTAGAATGAGGATCAAAGAGCGAAAGAAAATGTACGGCAGGAAAATAGGATGTGAACAATGTGGCAGAAAACGCGGGATCATACGACGCTATGGACTTCATCTCTGCAGACAATGCTTCCGAGACAAAGCAGAAGAATTGGGTTTTAAAAAATACGATTAGAGGTTGTTGAAGATTATGTTAAACGATCCATTGGCAGATGCATTATCAATCATAAGAAACGCAGAGATACGTGGAATCCATACCTGTATCATCCGACCCTCATCAAAACTCATCGGCGGAGTCCTTAATCTCTTAAAGGAGAAAGGATACCTTGGTAAATTCGAGTACGTCGAGGACGGAAAAGCAGGCGTTTATCAAGTGGAACTCCTGGGAAGCATCAATAACTGCGGTGTCATTAAACCACGTTACCCTATCAAGGTCCAAGAGATGGACAAATGGGAGGCGCGGTACCTCCCCGCACGTGATTTCGGATTGCTTATCCTCACGACCACTGAGGGCATTATTGCTCATGACGAGGCACGTAAGAAAAACATCGGGGGAAAACTCCTCGCGTATGTGTACTAAAGAGTGAGACATATGGCAAAGACAGCTGATATAAAAGAAGAAATCAAAATCCCTGACGGCGTACAAATCACTGTTCAGGAGAAAACCGTTACTGTGAAAGGCCAAAAAGGATCGATATCAAAGCTTTTGTCTCATCCTAAGATAGATCTTGCAATTTCCGGCAATACCATTCAGATCTCCTGCTCACACTCGCCTCACCGAAAAGAAAAAGCATTGATTGGCACCTATAAAGCCCATATCAGAAACATGATCAAGGGCGTCACCCAGGGCTATGAATGTAGGATGAAAACAGTATTTTCCCATTTTCCTATAAAAAACAGCGTGGAAGGAAACCAACTGGTGATTCAGAACTTCCTGGGTGAGCGATTCGCTCGACGGGCAGATATCCTTGAAAACATCAAAGTCGAGGTCAAAGGAGAAATCATCACCCTCACCGGTATCGACAAAGAAAAAGTCGGGCAAACCGCGGCGAACATCGAACGGGCAACAAAGGTCAAAAACAGAGATATCCGGGTCTTCCAAGATGGCATCTATATTACCAAGAGAGGATAAACCATGACAAAAGAAGCTGTTTTAAAGGAATTTGAGGCGTTAAAAGGTGTCGGCAAAGCCAAAGCAAAACTCCTCTATGACAATGGATTCGATTCCCTAGATAAACTCAAAAAAGCAAAGCTAAAAGACCTGACAAAACTGAAAGGAATAACCGAGAAAAATGCAAAAGAAATCCTTGGTCAGCTCAAAGAGAAAAAAGAAAAACCAGCCAAAAAAACCACAGAGCCCAAAGAAGAAGAAAAAGACACTGAAAAGTCCGAAGAGAAGAAAATATCTGACGTTGAAATCGTTGAGGAAAAAGAAGGAGCATACAAACCTAAAATAAAACCACAGCTCGACGACAAACAGAAAGAGCAACTCGTGATCCGACGACAGATCAAGAAGCGAACTCCAAATTTCCTGCGACAAGAAGGATTCCGGTATAAACGCATTCCGAAGAACTGGCGACGACCTACGGGTTATACCTCAAAGCTGCGCATTAACCTGAAGTACCGGCCAAGCAAAGTACGCGTGGGTTTCCGAGCGCCAAAAATAGTCCGCGGGCTGCATTCGTCCGGCTTTTTAGAAGTGATGATTCATACCGTCAAAGAACTTGAAAAAATTGATCCGAAGAAACAGGCGGTGCGCATCGGCGGCACCGTTGGGACAAAGAAACGTCTGGAGATCGCCAAACGAGCCGGAGAACTGGATATCAGGATTTTAAACATGAAGGGGTAACCATGACCGATCTACGAAATCAACGCAGAATGGCTGCATCAATCTTGAAATGCGGTGGAACACGAGTCTGGATGGACCCAGATAGACTTGAGGAGATAGCCAAAGCAGTGACCAGGAACGACGTGTTAATTCTGGTAAAAGGCGGCGCCATTAAAAGCATACAGAAGCAGGGGAACTCCAGCGGGCGACATAAACACATCCTTCATCAGAAACAGAAAGGACGACGGACCGGTCAGGGGTCCAGGAAAGGACCAAAACATGCCCGTCTCCCAAAGAAGGAACGATGGATCCGAACCATTCGTCCGATCCGCACATATCTGAAACAATTACGGGAGGAGACGAAAATCGACGCCCATACCTATCGAATGTACTATCGCAAGGCAAAAGGCGGTGTCTTTCGGAGTAAACAACATCTGAAATCACATCTTCTGGCTGACAATATCATCAAGGAGGAAAAACAATGAAAACAGGGCCACGGTACCATGTCAAACCACGCCGACATCGTGAACGAAAAACCGATTATCGCCTGAGACTCAAACTGCTTCGCAGCAAGAAACCACGGATAGTGGTCAGAAAATCACTGAAAGCTATTCGTGTCCAGTTCATTGAATACAATCCCCTGGGTGATAAGATTCTCGTCTCAGCCATCTCCAACGAACTTGCTAAAGAGTATGGCTGGAAATTCTCAGCTTCAAACACCCCAGCAGCGTATCTCACTGGTTTACTGGCAGGGAAACGAGCAAAAGCTAAAGGAATCGAACAAGGAGTTCTGGACATCGGGTTATACCACCCAACCCGTGGCAGTATCGTATTTGCAACCTTGAAAGGAGTCTTGGATGCAGGGGTCGAATGCCCCCATGATGCAGAGATGCTCCCGAAAGAAGATAGGATTCATGGAACATATCTCAACAAAGACATCAAACCTATCGTCGAAAAGATAAAAACAAAGATTATAGAAGGCAAGGAGGAATAAATATGGCAGGACAACGTGGAAACGCACCAAGAGGACGACGCAGACAATTTGACGAAGGAGCTGCCCCGGTCATATGGACACCAAAAACCAAACTTGGAAAAATGGTGAAGAACGGGGAAATCACCACGATGAACGAAGCCTTGGAATCCGGATTACCTTTACGTGAGCCTGAGATCGTTGATATCCTACTACCGAGTGTCGAAGATGAGGTTATCGATGTGAAAATGGTACAACGAATGACCGATTCAGGGCGACGAGTCAAATTCGTCATCACCGTTGCAGTGGGAAACAAGGACGGTTTTGTCGGCTTAGGCCAAGCAAAAGGAAAAGAAGTCGGCTTAAGCATTAAAAGAGCTATTGAGAATGCAAAGATGAACATGATTCAGATACGACGCGGATGCGGGTCATGGCAATGCGGATGTCGAACCCCTCATACGATCCCGTTTTTGGTCACTGGAAAAAGCGGTTCTGTCGAAGTCACCTTTAAACCAGCGCCTCGCGGTATTGGGCTTGCGACCGGTGATGTCGCAAAGAAGATCCTTCGTCTCGCAGGGGTCAACGACTGCTGGGCTTTTACCGAAGGAAAGACAAAGACGGTCGTCAACTATGCAAAAGGGGTCTATGATGCCTTGAAAAAGAATGCAGAGATGAGGATAACTGGCCCTGAAATGAATAAACTTGGTATTATAAAGGGCAGTATCGGAATAGCGCCAAAAGAAGAACAACCGACACCAGTTAAAACGGAGGGATAAACCCATGTACGCAGCTATCAGAGTAAGAGGGACGGTAAACATAAAGCCAGATATTAAAAAAACAATGCAATTACTGCGATTGACCCGGACGAATCACTGTGTTTTACTTGAAGAAAACGTGGTCTATAAAGGGATGCTTCAGATGGTGAAAGATTACACCACATGGGGCGAGATAAACAAAGAAACCCTGACCAAGCTTCTTTCAACCAGAGGGAAACTCATTGGTGATAAACCCCTTACCGCGGAATATCTGAAAACCGCAACATCCTATCAAAGTTTTGAAAAACTTTCTGAAGCAATACTGGAAGATAAAGTAAAATACAAAGAGATACCAGAGATAAAACCTCTCTTTCGACTCAATCCACCTAAGAAAGGACACCGGACCGTGAAACGATCGTTTGTGAATAAAGGCTCCTTGGGATACCGAAAAGAAGAAATTAACAAACTCATTGAACGAATGTTGTAGGGAAGCTAAATATTCCAAAAGATTATTATAGGGATAGTATTTTATTGGGTGAATAAAGAGAAAGAGGGTGTTAGAAGATGGAGGAAGTTCTCTACAACATAGAAATACATAGGAATGATGGAAATTATATGGGAAAGATTTATTCTGATATCGATGGAGTAAAAGAATTCGAAAACAACAGAATCGACCGCCTACTTCGCGACATCATCGTTGATATGCAGCTTGCATTAGATGATGAATTCTCCACAAGAACGACCGCGACCGATCTGCCGGAATTCACCGATGAGATAAAATAAAACAGACCTGTTCCTTAAAAATCACTGTTCTCTCCAAAAAATAGGGATATTTGAGGGCAATATTTTTAAAGGTTTCTGTTATTTGGGCTTCTACCTATCCCGATACTTCGGAGGATGACTGTGGCGTATACTCGCTTTGAGAAAGCACGAATCATTGGCGCACGAGCCTTACAACTTTCGATGGGGGCACCATCGATCTTAGCTGAGATACCAAAAGAAATGATAGACCCCGTTGAAATCGCGATGCTTGAGTATGACGAAGGCGCTATCCCAATTACTGTGAAACAAAAGGAAATAAAAGCTTAGATTTGAGGAACAACTATGGCTGAAGAAAAGCAAGCTGTGGAAACAGAACCAACGATGATGGTGTCTGAAGAGACCTATATGACCTCAGGAGTACATATCGGGACCCGACAGAAAACCGCTGATATCAAAGAGTTCATCTACAAAGTACGGAACGATGGGTTATACATCATTGATGTGAAAAAAACAGATGAGCGGATAAAGGCCGCCGCGAAGTTTCTTGCAAAATACGACCCAGCGAAAGTCCTGGCGGTTTCCGTTCGACAATATGGACAAAAGCCAGTAAGGAAACTTGGGGAAACGACCGGCATCCAAGTACTCGACGGACGATTCCAGCCCGGGACCCTTACAAATCCAAACGCAAAGACGTTCCTCGAACCAGAGATCATTTTGCTGACAGATCCTCTCGCAGATATCCAGGCGTTACATGAGGCGAAAAACATCGGGATCCCTGTCCTTGCACTCTGCGACACAAACAATGAAACGAAATACATAGATTATGTGATCCCAACGAACAACAAAGGACGACGCGCTCTTGCCCTGATATACTGGTTGCTCGCTAGAGCGATCCTTCGAGAGCAAGGTAAAATTAAATCTGACGAGGAATTCTCGACAACCGTCGAAGATTTCGAAGCTGAAATTTAAATAGTTTTTTAATGTCGTTGCCGATACAAACAGCTCAAAGGAGATACCTTTGGAAGAAAAAATCACGGACAATATCATCCTTATCGGTACTGCTCATATTTCTGAAGAGAGTGTTAACGAAGTACGGAAAGCCATCGAAACCTACAAACCAGATATCGTAGCAGTTGAGCTGTGTCAACGTCGCTTTGAAGCGATTACAAAAAAAGATCAATGGGAAAATACCCCGGTCACGGCGCTCATCAAATCCAATAATGCGTATTTTATGCTTGCACAAACCTTCCTTTCCTCGATTCAACGGAAACTCGGAGAGGAGTACGGCATCCAACCAGGCTCTGAAATGATCGCTGCGATGCAAGAGGCGGAGAAGTACCACCTGAATGTCGCCCTAGTCGACCGGGATATCACGGTTACGCTCAAGCGGGCCTGGCGGACCATGGGATTTCGCGAGAAATTCAGGGTCGTTTGGGAGTTTCTCAAAGCAATGCTTGGGTATGACGAAGGCGAACTTAACGAACTCGACCTTAAAGAACTGATGAAACAGGATGTGCTCTCCCAGATGATGGAGGAGTTCAGTAAGATTGCACCAAGTGCTGCTAAAGTGCTGATCACCGAGCGAGACCAATATATCGCACAGAAGATCTTTGAGGAAAGCAAGAAAGGAAAGGTCGTTGCAGTCGTCGGTGCCGGACACATTAATGGCATCAAGAAACATCTTGAGAAACAGGACCTAAATGCAGATCTGCACGAACTTGAGCAGATCCCAAAGAAACGTGTGAATCTTGTGAAGGTTGTTGAGGTTGCTATACCAGTGATTTTTTTCGCGGTTATCGCCTGGATATTCTATTCTACGGGGATTGACCCCTGGAATAAAATCAAGGATATATTCCTGGTATGGTTCCTTGTCCATGGTATTCTGTCTGGAGTTGGTGTAGCAATCGCACGTGGGCATCCCTTATCTATTCTTACTGCGTTTGTTGCTGCACCGTTCACGTCGCTCGAGCCGTTTTTCGCCCCAGGGTGGTTCGCTGGTGCTGTCGAAGCAAAATTACGAAAACCTCTGATAAAAGATTTCCAGGATTTAAGCAGGATTGAAAATATGCGTGGTTTTTTTAAAAACAAGGTTATCCGTCTTCTGATGGTTGTCGCCTTGGCAAACCTTGGCAGTATTATCGGCACTATCATTGCCCTTCCGTGGATTCTGAGCCTTGGGCTTGGCTAAATGTTTTTATCCCAACGAGTCATAACTCACCTCACAGACATTGAGGATGCCATGGCTGAGAAAAGAAAGTTCTACACCTCATTTCATGATCTTTCTCCCCGGGAATACATGTACATACCTAAAGGGAGCCTGCAGCTAGGAAAACCAGGATCGTTTAGCAGAATCGAACTGGGTCATCTCATCATCGCAATCGGGGTGCTTACTGTCGCATTTTCATTTACGTTTTCAAAAAATAATCTTCTTTTTTTCGTTTTAGGTTCTCCTATTGATATACAGTCTTACTTTTTTTTTATGCCGATAGCTTTTTTAGGCATCGTCACTGCCTTCTTCATCCATGAGCTCTCCCATAAATTTGTCGCACAAAAATATGGTCTCTGGTCTGAGTTTCGCATGTATCCCCGTGGCTTATTTTTATCAGTCATCATTGCATTTTTCACCGGCCTTGTGTTTGCTGTACCCGGAGCAGTGATGTTCCGAGGTGATGCTCGGTCATTTGAAACAGGAAGAATCGCTGCTGCCGGACCGCTCTCAAACATCGGCATTGCGGTAGTCACCTACATCTTCTATCATTTTTTGTTTTTCAAGTTGGGGTTCTGGGGGACGCTTGTCGGGTTTATCTGCCTTGTTAATTTATTGCTCGCAACATTTAATTTATTACCGTTCGGTCCTCTTGATGGAAAAAAGGTGCTGCTCTGGAACGAACTCGTCTGGTTTGTCTTATTCTCGGTTTCGGTGCTACTCTTAAGCGGGATGTTTATTGGTGGGAATTTGCTCACTAGTTTTTTTGCTTAAATCTGGTGGGGAAATGTATATATTCAGCATATCCGATATTTTCATTGGATGAAAACATTAGGTGTGTACACCAAGGATTTTTCTTTGTATCATGACATTATAAAAGCGTTAAAAACACGAAAAGTCGCGTATGTCTCTCTTTCATCATTTGATGACCTACCTAGAAGAATCGGTGTCATTCTCACGTCACAAAACGAACTGAAAGAGATACGTTTGAGCAAGAAAGTTGCCGCGGATGCATACGATTCCATTGATTATGCGATTGATCTAGCGGTACAGAAACTGACAGGAAAAGAGCTGTACTCCAAGATTTATATCGGCATCGACCCTGGAGAACGACCAGGTGTCGCAATCGTTTGCGACGATATTTTAATTCAAAAGATTCAGGTCGATGACCCGGAACATGTAGCATCGGAGATAAAACGTTTTGTAAAGTTCTATCCGTCAAAAGAAACCTTCATCCGTATCGGACACGGGTCAATGATCAATAGAAACCGCATCATCAACTCGCTGATTCCCTTAAAGATACCCATCGAAATTGTTGACGAGACACGAACAACCCCGGCGCAACAGAAACGACGATGCGTACGAAACATCGAAGCAGCGGCAGCAATAGCGTTACTGTCAGGCGGCAGGGTGCAATCTACTCTCCCCATCGAAACCTCTAGGGGGGCCATTAAAAACGTCCAGAAACGAAGCCGGCAGCTCAGTGAAGGGAGATTTTCGATATCTGAAAAAACCGCGCTCCAAGTTCTACGAGGTGAAATCAGTCTGTTGGAGGCCATTGAGAAAGAAAGAACCACTGGACCAGTTCCTCCGAATGTAAAAAAAATGAAAAAGAATCATCATTTTCTCGAAGGGAACCCTCATTTTTAACCACCCTGTATTTGGACTTCCCAGCACATCGTTTTTTGAAAAGGAATGCTTCTTTCTCCTTTTTACTGAGGTCCACCCTGAAAACTTTCGTGACATTTCGAAGCTCATGGTAACCGATAATTTTCTTTCTGGTATTCTCCAGAAACGCTCGAACCGCTGCGTCCTCCTTTCCCTCCAAGAGAAAAATTTGTCTTCCATAGAAAGTAATCCTGTAAATCGAAGGAAAATATTTCCGTAACGTTAAGAATTGCTGATGGACATTTGCTCCTGCTGGGACGAAAAACCCTTTCGTCATGATCTCCTGAACCATATCAAGGGTTTTCCCTCGTATCCCCGGCCACACGCAGGTTTTACTGGGAATGTCATTGGTCCACATATATACCGTTGACTTTCTGAGATTATGGTCTTTAGCAGCCTGATATTTTGATTTACCATTCCTTATTTCATCCCGGACTTTATCTATCAATATCTTTTGCTTCACTATTTTTATCCGAATATCTTTTGTGATTGTCCATACACTTTGATATGGCATGTTAAAATCTCGGGCTATCTGGGATTTTGATTTACCATTCAATACCTGTTCCCTGATGGTAGTGACCATTTCTTTTGAATGTGGTTTCCCTCTTGACATCACTAACAAGTGTAAAAACTCATATAAAGAGATAATGGAAAATCAGGCGATAATAACCTGACTTCCGATGTTTTTTACTCACTGCAAGAATGTTTTGTTATGTTTTATTGAACTGCCACCAGGCTTCAAGGCCTACATCATCATTTGTTCTCAGGATATTGCCCTCAGGGTCTCTGAATGATCCGTAGACACGATACGTGCCTGTACCATGTGTCAAGTCTGATGCTCGGACATGACCATTGAAAATCGTATCCAGTGCGAGTTGATTACCGCTCGTGATGATCCGTGATGTAGTCTCATTGATGGTATCATTATCAAGGAGCCATTTAGCTTGTGAGGTGTTATAGAACTGGATTTGAATCAACAGGTATCCCTTGATATCCGTGGATCCCGTGTTCTTGATCTTTGATTGGTTTCGATAATTGATCACCAGTCTCGGTGGGTTCATTCCGAGGAATTCATTGGAATACACGTTGACGTATTCATTCCCAGTTGGTGTTGTTCCACTAATGTCTCTGCTGCTCCGTAGACACAATTTGGTGATCCCAGTTTTATTGATCCAGTTGAGATCACTCATTGTTATTGCATTATATCCACTTGTGAACCTGGAAGTGCCTAAAGTTCCGCCATTCCCTGAGTAATAGTTTCTGAAGTAGTCTCCAGTTTGCATCGGATTATGCGGGTAGGTCGGCTGGCCGTTCTGAATCGTGATGTCGAAGTCCGTTGTCGAGTAATCATCCTTCTTATAGATGGAAAGGGTCGCATTATCAAGGTACGCATTTGAGGGTAATGCTGAGGTGTTAAAAAATACGAATCCACGGTAGATGTAGAATGTGGGTGGAAAATTTGCTACTTTATTTTGTCCGATTGTGATGTATGTCCCGGAGCTGCTGACGGTACCGGACGATGCGGTTTGTACCGTGTTGTAGTTGGAGCCAGAGTTGTAAATATAACCATCGCTGGATATCGAATATACCGTCAGGGTCGGATCGATGACAACAGGGAATGTCATCGCATTCAAATCAGAGACCTTCAATCCTGAGAGAAGATAGGTGGCACCGTTTAGATGAATGATACGATAGGTCAGTTTCTGCCGCACCGATTCGTTATTCATCTCGTAAGCTTCGCCAATCGGTAATGCACATTTGAACTGGCCGAGAACATCCTTGAAATCAACTCCTGCATCGGAGATGGTGACGTTCCCATCAAGCAACCCGGAACTGTTGTAGATGTTAAGGTTCTGATAATCGAGTTTGGTGATGAACACCAGATACGAGCTAGCATCATTGAGCCCGTATTGTGATGGCGGGTGGTTCTGAAGCACTGTCTTTGTCGTGTTGCTCATTGTGATTTCTTCTTTAAGTCCAGTGTTACCGTAGCTCCAGGTGACATCCGTACCAGTGAATACACCTGGATACGTTATAGAATAATCGTTTGTTTGTCCCTGACTGCTCTGAACATTCTGAAGATACTGGTACGCCCAGTTGCTCTGCGGGTCAACATAGCCAACACCAACGAGTTTACTTCTGATGGCGTGAATTGTAGGATCATCGGATCGGTTATAGGCGAATGCGACTGGCCAGTCGTTCTGCGCATTAGATTTGAAATAAACGCCATATAACCCATGATTATTCCCTGTTCGGTATCCGTAGACGTACGCAGGATGATTGTTTGTGAGTTGACCGATGGTGTTGTTGATAGGTGTCCAATTACCGTTATCCTCTTGGAAATTCACCGGTCCCTGGAACGTCTCCAGGATGTTTTCTCCAGAAGATGCGTTGTAGTAGGTGTTCCAGGTTAACCCCCGACCAATTAACGTGAGATTTTGTGGTGGGTTCGGTGGATCAGTAATATTGATGAACTGATTGCCCGTGTAACTATCTTTCAAGGTCGCAATACGGATGGTGGCATTTGCGGAAACATGGAAATGATGTCCTCCCGAACTATTCACGTTTGACGCATTGTCAACCGCCCAAATTGTGTAATTATATTGTCCGGCGGTCCAAGTATTCGAAAAGACATACTGGTAGATGTTCCCTGTTATATGTGTCATCGTGTAGTTATTCGATGAACCAGATGGTGGAGTGATTTGTACTTTGACTAAATTGACGCCACTGAAATTGTCCGTGACAGTTGCATTAATCGTGACATTATATCCGAATCCAACAGTATCCGGCGAATGAGTGACGTTCGTTATTACTGGTGGCCAGGCATCAAGGGTGTATCTACAAAACAACGAATATTGCCTTGCGGTAACATTGGGGTTCCATCCGATAATCTGTGGTGGAGAACCAAAGGTGTAGCTCCCGTTCCTCCATCCATTCCCCGATTCCTGAGGAGAAAAGGAAACCATAGCAAAAATCGTGTTCCCCCAGATAGATAAATAATACTGTGTGTTTTTCTTGAGCATGGGCATCGGGTTAAAGGAAAACGCGTACCATCCTGACGTTGTGCGCTGAACCTGCCCAGTAGAGCCTATGAGATGTCCGTCGCTCGCCCGGTAAATCATGCACTGATATGTCGGAGTAAGTAATGTTGAACCATGTACATGCGCGGTGATATTGTGGACGAGTGCGTCCTCGGTCACCGTAAATTCTGATGCGCGGATGATATTACAGACATCATCGCTGAATACGCCGATGCGGATATCACCGAACGTATGATAACGGTTCAGATGGAACTTCGGTGACGTGCCGGAATCATTCGCGGAATAGCTTACTCCGGCTAGTCGATTGATTCTGGCTGTCGAGTTATAGGCCTCGATAGTAACATAATAATCGCCCTCCTTGATGCCGGATGGCAAAGAAAAAGTAATTGTGTGTGTGACGCCAGTTCTGTTGACCGTGATATTGTAATATCGATGGTCTTTTTCGACACCTGTTCTATTATAGAACGTCGCATGGATCATCACTCTATCGTTCGGGAGTACAGATTTTATTTTGTAGATCGTTTTTAAGGTGTCCGGAGCTGTCCCACCTGTCGTATTAAATGCTTCATAGGAAAGGTTCTCGAACCAGCAGTTGGGATTGACTAAAAAATAGCGACTCAGATTCCATGCGAGTTCCGCCGATACGTTCAAATCATTTCTGTCAATGTATTTCAAGGCATCCCCATCAGTGTAATTATTACCAGATCTGTGGTACTGGTCCCATTCATAATATTTATCTTTCGCGATGCCAATAACGTTTTCAATATCCTTATGGGAGCTGTACACCCCTTGCTCTGTCCCTAGGATTGGAAAATTTTCTGGTGGAAATAACGTGTATTCTGTTCGGTCTTCGTAATGAGATTCGTTGATGATTGCTCTGAAGACAGAAAGGTTACTGTGTCCCTCCTGATTTTGAATGGACATCTCTTGAACAGTATCAGATTGGTTAAATGCCAATTCATCAAGGACAAACCAGAATTTTATCGTATCATTATTATGGGAATCATTGTAATATTGTGCTCCGCGAAGCCCAAATTCCTCCCCTGTAGTAAATAGAAATGTGAGGTTATATTTTGGAGTGATGTTATTGTCCGAGAAATATTTTGCTAAACCAAGAACCACGGCATTCCCGCAACCACTGTCTCCTGGCGTTTGACCCCATTGGCCATCGTACCTCGAGGAAATAATCGCGATATCTTTGGCATGATTGTTTGGATTGGTGATATTTCCAACGACATTGTATACATTGACTCCAGGTTGGTTCGGCGTCTCTGCTCGAAATGTCTCATTGAGATATCCACTTATCGTTGTTCCATTGCGGTTAGTTTTTAAAAATGCACCGACCGTGTTATTGATGAAAAAGGTCGGTAGGGCTGGAGAACGTGCTGTAAAATTTGAAATAAACTGTGAAATGATACCACTAGGATTTTCCCAAATATTTACCGCAGGTTGCACATAATGTTGATTATAAGTGTCATACAGAATGAATCCCTTACATTGTGGTTTTCCAGAATGGTTTTTAAATTGATTTATCTCCCAGAACCTAATCGTTTTTATTCCATAACAGAATAAGTAATCGCCGATATTAGGCTGCTCATCTCCAGAAATATATTTCAATATAAAGTTCAATAACGCTGATGACCTATTTTTTAGTTCATAATGATTCGGGATTCTGTCGATAAAAACAAAATCCGACTCCGGCCACCATCCAAAATCAAGATTATAGGTGAATGTGAGATTTTCATTGATATTATCAACCAGAACCATTGAATAATTATCTAATATTTCTTTGATGTTTACCCCGGCGGATTGATTTATTCTGGCCACAGGATAACAACACTTCGCTGTGTTCGCAGTATATCCACGAGCATCATCGTGGATGAGGATGCATCCTGCTGCACTGGTGAGGTTATCGAGTTTATTTTGGCATTCTTCGGACTCGTTCATCAAATATACCATATCGAGTTGGTTGTTTGCATCCGGAAGAGGATCGCTTGATGATAGGTAACTGACGTTTCCAGCAAGTATTTGTTGGTTATTCAGTATTGTATAATTTGTAACTGTTAATGAATAGTCATTGTATGTTCCCCCGAATGGCCATAGATCGGTTATGTTGATGGGTTGTATTTTTTCGTTGGTAAATATATAGTTGTGATCTATGGTTGTGATATTTCGTTGTGGTGGAAACGCACTTGGGTAACCATAACTTTCTTTCTTTGAAACATTGTGGGGTAGTGTGTAGCTTTGGTTATTTACTGTGAGCTGGAAATCATTAACCCAAATGACGCTCGTATAATTTCTAGTCCTAACATCTAATCTGTTGATGTGTTTGATTTGTTCGGGATGAGTATCTTGAAGACTTAGGTTCATATCCATTTCATTCAGTAAAATATTTTTTGTATAATTTCCGCCAAGAGAACCATAAGATCTTCCTCTTGGTATCTCATTTGGTGGATATGCTTTGTAAGTTACATTTGCTAAAATTTTTGTCCATTTCCAGATGTAAGTCATGTTCAACGGATTTGGACTATTTATTCCCTGGTTCTGTCCTTCACTTCCCTTTACGGGCGTAGTAATAATAATTGTCGTCATTGCGCTGACAATCATTATCATACAAATCATTGGACAACTTATTTTCTTGTTCATTTTTTTTTCTCCCCACATTATAACAATAGAAATCGTAAATATACATTATATTAATATTATTTTCTATTTAACAAATATTAAATATTAATAAATTACGTTTTTTTTTTGTTTGTTTATTATTTCAATTTATTTTTAATAGATATTGAAAAACTTTATAAGATATACCCATTATATATTTGTGATAAATGGATGGAAAAATGAAAAAACACCATCTCTTAATCGTTGTGGTTGTTATTTTTCTTTTGCTTACTGTTTCATCAGAATTTTTGATATCAAGAAGCGGTGCCCTTAACAATGTGCAAAACAGATCACTGGCGTTAGATGATAATCGGCCGTTTAATATTTATAGTCATAATAAAATTCCTACTAATTCTCATAAAGTAAAAATAGATGCCTTTTCGAATAATATAGCAACTTCTTCATCTATCGAAATTTTAAATCGTAATTCATTAATGTTATTAGATGGAGGGCTAATGAATTCATCGTGGCCGATGTATTGCCACGATCAACATCACAGCGGAAGAAGTATATATAATACCACGAATAATTCTGGAGTTTTAAAATGGGTTTATAAAACTCAAGGTTTTGGTTATTACGGATCGACGGCAATTGATTCAGATATGACTATTTATGCTGCAGCTGTAGGTCTATATGCATTATATCCCAATGGATCTTTAAAATGGCAATATCTCCCTGGTGGATGGTTTGAATCTTGTCCGGCTATTGATAAAAACGGAACTATCTATATAGGATCGACATACGCTGATTATAATTATTTATTTGCATTTTATCCAAATGGGACAATGAAATGGAGATATTACTCAGGAGAAGATATTTTCTCATCTCCAGTCATTGGCAATGATGGAACAATTTACTATGGCGGAGAAAGTCACTCAATTAATGCACTATGGCCTAACGGAACATTACGATGGAGATTCCAAACAAACCATGTCGTCTATTCCTCCCCAGCTATTGGAGAAGATGGGACAGTATATTGCGGATGCCATGATACTTATTTGTACGCCCTTTATCCAAATAATGGAACATTGAAATGGAAATTTCCAACGGGCGACTGGATAAGGGTGAGCCCGTGTATCGCTGACGACGGTACAATCTACTGCGTATCCACCGATGGTTATCTTTATTCTATCTATCCGAATGGAACCCTGAAATGGCGAATATGGGTTGAAGCTGGGACATCACCGACCATCGGACAAGATGGAACTATCTATGCAGGATGGAGTCAACTGTACGCCATCAATCCAGATGGTTCTGTGAAATGGATCTTCAACCCCGGCGGTACGATTCAAGGTGGCACTCCCTGCATATCTAGAGATGGAACAATATTTTTTGGGACGAGTAGTGGCGGTGATCTCATCGCTGTAAATTCAAACGGCACAGAACGATGGCGAGCCCATATCGGAGAATGCGAGTCCGCTCCGGCTATCGGTGAGGATGGTACTATTTACATTGGTTCTATGGACAGTAATAGCCGTGGTTACTTGAAAGCATATGGAAGCGGACCGCTGAATTCAGAAGCGAATGGACCCTATACAGGAGTAATTGAATCAGTTGTCCAGTTCGCCGGGACAGCTTCTGGTGGGATACTGCCATACAGGTATCATTGGGATTTTGGTGACGGATGGGCATCAGATAAACAAAATCCAACGCACAGTTATACAGCCATAGGAAATTATACCGCGACATTCACCGTTACTGATAATCAAGGAAATACCAGCAACGATACAGCACAAGTCACAATCACTTACGCACCCCCTTCCGTATCGATAACAAAGCCAGATAAATCACTATACATACTGAATATTAGAACAATCCCATTTCCTCATCCCTTAATAATCGGGCCAATCACAATCAAGGTTACTGCATCTCAGGAACCATTAGGAATTGATCGTGTCGATTTTCTTATCGACGGTAAATTACAAGCCACTACTTTGACTATTCCATATAAGTGGACTTGGTATACACCTTCATTTTCCCGACATACTCTGACGGTGATCGCTTATGATTCTTCGGGGGAAAGTGCATCTGCATCCATCGATGTATGGAAGTTTCTCTAACAAAATTGAAATAATGATTGATAATGAACTAAAGAATCATCCTTTGGAATGAACTTTAAAGATTACTGAAAAAAATTCTCAAGTTCTTTTTCTCGCAGCCAATTTAACATCCTCTTTTTTTACAGTTGTTCGTTTGGCATGCTTGACCAATTTTACAGAATATTTTGAGACATCTGAACATATTTCTTCAAGGATTTCTGTTATAGCAACGATCGCATCCATGCCAACTCTTTCTGCGCCAGCATTTTTAATAATCCTCTCTACTGATGCAAGGGCTAATTCATCCATAATATCGTTTCCTAATCAAATTTAAGGATATTCTCAAAATAAAAGAATATTTTGGTGAATTCTGCTGAAAATATCGTTGAATTTTTCGTCGAAATATTTGTCGAAAAGCTCTGCGAAAAGGGCCATGTCATAACCACTAGCTCATACAGCATTTTCATAATATCAATCCAGTCATGTATGTAAAAATATTTTATATTTCATGATACTAAATTAAAATTAAGAACAAATGATTGTGACAGGGTTATGATTATTTTGGATGAAAAAATCTCTATTTTATTTTTCGTGGTTTATCCCAATAAGGACTTTTACATTTTGGGCAAACTCGCGGATGTGATTTGTCTCTAGGAACCCATTCGTGTTCGCATCGTTCGCATTTGTAACCATCTACGGTGATTTTGACTTTTCCCATGCTTATTTAGTATATTATTTCTTGGTATATAAATTTTAAGTATATTACAAGGCAATATTTATATACCTATATAGTATATACTTTATTAATAATATACTAATTAAGTAATTGCCAAGGGAGGTTTCGACGCTCGCCCTTGGCAGGAAATCATGAATGCCACTAAGCAAACATATCTCCAAGGAAACCATAGAACTGCAGATTTATAAAACCTTCGAGAAATTCAAAAAAACCAAGAGTGCCAAGATAGCTGACTTTCTGAATTAATATATAATATTTCTGTATTATCCTCGTTAATGAAGGAGGGTTTTACATATATGTTATATGTTTTTTGAAGAGCAGTAACCGAGGGTATTAAAAATATAATAAGAAATATGATTCCGATGATTTTCAGTGAATTTTTCCTTATTTTTGTGAATTTTCTATAATAAGATTTCATATAATATTTCCTCCGTTTTCATGAAAAGGTAGAATAAAAATATGTTAATAAATATTTTGACATATTTGTTCCTTTCATAAAAAAAAAAAAAAGTAATTGTTCCATAACTTATTTACAACATCTCATTGAAGGTGATTGATTAGCGGTTACTGCAGAAAGTCCTATGGAATGTGATGTTTATCGGAAGTAAGAATAATATATATAATCTGGTTTTAAAATATTTTAAATAACCGTATTTGTGCCTTTGAACAATTACCAACAGCATTGTATGCCGTCACAGTTAGCGTATGCGAGAAGAATGAGAGCGTCGTCCACTGCCAGTTATAAGGTGCGATGATATCTGTATTTTTAAGGGTACCATCGACTGCAAACTCGACTCGATCGATATTGTATTTGATATCCGAGGCATTGACCTCGACGGTGAGTCTCCCCAGAGCAATAACTGTGAAGAAATCCCGTATCTTTTGGTCGAAGAGGTAAATTGCCTTTGTTGGTTTGGTGATTTCGACACTTGGTACATGCCCTATTTTCATGAGAATCCCGTTTCCTAGATTGTCAACAGATTCGTCTACACCGGCGATGATAATGCTTCCATCAGCAGCTTGTTGAAGAGACGTGAGATATCCTACAAGTATGAATTCCCATTCCTTTGTCCCGTTAGAAATAGTTTTTATGATACACGAAGTGCCAGATTCATCTTCTCCCGCCAAAGCGAATCCTCCGTCATTTGTGAGGATAACCTCATGGGCTATTTCAGCGATACTATTATAGGTCCTGTTCCAGAGTTCTGTACCATCCTGGTCGGTTCGTACAACCCAGGGAGAATAATATACTGCTCCTATAGCTCCTACAGCTATATATCCATTGTCTGGAATCTGTTGTACGGACTGCAATACCGAGTTTTCAGTTTCCATGAAGGTTTTGTCCCATTCTTTGGTGCCGTTTTGGTCTAGTTTTAAAAGAAAACCGTTGACATGGTCACCATGGCTGTAATAATCTGTTTTGCCAGTGACGATAAAACCCCCATCCTCAGTTTGTTGAATCGAATACGCGAAAGTATTGTTGGAGTTGAAGTATGTTTTTTTCCAGAGTACGTTCCCTTGAGAATCGGTCCTGATGAACATTTGAGGAAATCCAGCGATTATGTACCCTCCTTCCGTCGTCTGCTGAAAGCACCAGGCTGTTCCATCGTCAAACGATTTCTCCCATTGTTCTTCACCGTAGGCATCAGTTTTCACTAACCAGTAACAAGACTCATTATTAACGCCACAAAACGCATAACCACCATCCGATGTCTGCTGACACTCGGTCCCAAACACTGCATAGGAACTATAGGTATGGTTCCATTCCTCATAGCCGAAAGCATCGGTCTTTACCAGCCAGGCGGCATAATAACCATCAGGACTATACGATTTCGTATCACCAACGATGAGATATCCACCATCTGCAGTCTTCCGTACTTTGTTGAAATGGTCTGGCCCTTTGGCTCCATATTGCCTACTCCATTGAATCCCTGGTGTTTCTCCAATGAATGAATCATTTCCTAATTTTTCCTCATTATGAGCAAAAGAAACCATGGCCGAACTGATTAATGTAGAAAATATTAGCAATGCGACTATGATTTTTTTTATCATAGATGTGACATCTTCTTTGTTTTATATATATTTTTTCATGAATTAAAAATATAATTTTGAACCACGTAATTCTCGATTGATTCCAAAAAGAAATATTAAAATATAAATTTTAATAAATATCTCAACATCTAATTTTCGTCATTAAACTGAATAATTGAAGAGTGAAAGATCAGGGAGGAACGGAGGAACCTCCCTAATTTTTTGGTAATTAATTTTTTATGTCTTTGAGAATTGCCACCAGGCTTTCAACTCAGACCCAGTGTTTGTTTTCAAGATATTCCCTTCTGGATCCCTAAACGTGGTGTAGACACGATAGGTTCCTGTCCCATGCTGGAGATTTGATGCCCTGATTTTTCCGTTGAAAATCGTATCGAGTCCGAGCTGACTGCCGCTGTTAATGGTTCTTGATGTGGTCTCATTGATGGTGTCGTTGTCTACTAGCCATTTGCTTTGTGAGGTGTTGAAGAACTGAACCTGCATCAACAAAT
>DQIQ01000002.1 GCA_003942085.1 Thermoplasmata archaeon
TGACGCAGTTCCTCACGATACTGCTCTAGAAGGTCTTTTTTCTTCGAACGACCTACCTGGATGGCAGATGCAAGACCAGCGATCTTTCCTTCGATCATCGCGGTGGATGCTTCCTCAATACCCGAAGCATCACCTGCCACATACACACCTTTGATTGATGTTTGCATCGATTCATCATGAGGCGCGACGTACCCGCCTGCCTCTGGGATGAACTCAAGATCAACACCGATCTGGGATAGCAATCGTGTCGAAGGAGTTAGGCCAACTGCAAGACAAATCGTATCACATTTGATATATTCCTCCGAGTCTTTTATTGGTTTCCAGTTCTCGTCAAGTCTAACAACAACCGCGCCTTCCACCTTTTCATCACCACAGACTTCCTTAATAGAATGCGAGGTTTGGATAGGTACCCCGCATCGTCTGAGTTTCGCGGCATGTACATTATATCCACCAATTGTAGGAGCTGCCTCGACAACACGATCTACGGCGATCCCAGCCTGCAACAACTGATACGAAACGATCAAACCAACGTTCCCAGCACCAACCATGAGCACCCGATCACCAGGCTTTACTCCATACACATTCATCAGTGTCTGCACCGCACCAGCTCCATACACGCCCGGGAGATCATTACCAGGGAATAACAGCATGTTTTCCATCGCACCACAAGCAAGGATCACCGCGTCACACCGAACATCATACAATGTACTCTTGTAATCATGACGTTCCACCACACCAAACCGATGCTGCTTCTCACTCTCATAACAACCAATCACGGTCGCATCGGTCATAATCTGGATTTTCCCTTCACTTTCCAAGTGTCTTAAATCGTTTTCAAGCTCAGTAGCTATATCGATACCACGCATTCCTGCACGTTCCTGTTTAGAGCCAAAGAACTTATGAGTCTGTTTGATCAACTGACCCCCGACACTCTGGTTTTCATCGACGATCAACACTGATGCCCCCTGTGTCGCACACTCGATAGCTGCGCAAAGGCCAGCTGGACCAGCGCCAACAACCAGGACATCCACCTCAAGCGTCTTTTTAGGTTCACCATAGAACGTAGCATCAGGTAACTCAGCTAGTTTTTCCTGCATCTCGACGAGGATCCCTTCTTTCAGAGGCGCAATACATGTCCGAACGTTGGGCACACCATTTACCCTCATCAGACACGAAGAGCATTTCCCAATACCACAAAAAAAACCACGAGGGCTCCCATATTTCAGACTCTTTGTCAGCGTCCGCACCCCTGCCGCATGCAACGCAGAGGCGATCGTATCACCCTGCTCACCATTTATCTTCTTTTTTTGAAAATAAAAAGGAAGCTCCTTTCTTTTCTTAAAATCAATAATGGGATGAGATCGTATGCGCACACAACGCCCCCTACCATCCTGGAATACAACACCCTTTAAAAGTATTACCTACAGGAGAGATATCCTAAACGATTTGAACATCTTTTATCCGATGATGACGCTGCGCCATCTTCCGGATCATATTGATATTCCGTCCGCCTTTCCCGATCAGCTTTGACTTATCACGCGGGTTTACCTCGATGCGTGCCACGCTTGCATCATCTGAGCCCTCAAAGCTGACTTTGGTCACCTCATAGGGTTTGCAGAGGTTGGCGACAAACCTTGCTTTATCATCATCATATTCGACGAACTTTACGCTTTTCTTAAAAAGCGACCGGAGTTTTTCCAGGTTCTTTGCTTTACTCCCGATAGCAATCCCGAGCTGTCCTTTTTCAACAATAAATATGACACGGTCGTCCTCGACGACACAGTCTCTGATGCCTGCCCCGGAATGCTGCGATGCAAGGTTGATATACTGGACGGTCTCATTCGAAAGGGTTATCTCTGCCATTCTAACCTTATTTCCTTTTTTTGACCAGTGCTAGGATGTTTGATTCCCCTTCCTGGAGCACTGCAAAGCTGGCGACCGCATAGTTCTTCCCGCAGGTGTACCCAAGATCGACACCAGTGGACGTATAATTGTACACCGGTATTTTATTTTCAGCGACAAGAGCAGTAATGTCTTGGGCGTACGGGCAGTTATTGGCCATGACCACAAGTTTTGCCGTGCCTTTCTTGATCGATGCCTTCGTCTGTTTTTCACCAATGATGATCGTCCCTTTCTTCGCTACGTCCTTTAACGCTTTGTTTACATCTACCATTTACTTTCCCTTCTGTTTCGGTTTTTTTGTATTCATGACAAGTTCAATCGCACCAGTCCCTAGGTTTACCGGTTGTCCAACGATGATGTTCTCCGCGACACCATTGAGCTCATCTGATTCTCCGCGCTGACTGGCCAGCAGAAGATGATTCACGGTGATTTCAAAGGCTGCCCTTGAAAGAACCGAGCTTTTCTCACCACTGACCCCATGCCGGCCGATAGCCCGCACGGTCCCATCAGCGGTCATCACATCAGCAACAAGCATGATAT
Source organism: Thermoplasmata archaeon (assembly GCA_003942085.1). Classification (GTDB taxonomy): domain Archaea; phylum Thermoplasmatota; class E2; order DHVEG-1; family DHVEG-1; genus SM1-50. The sequence goes on from DQIQ01000002.1 coordinate 2,443, forward strand.
GTCGCATATCGACGTTCAACCCCTGCTCTGACAATGTGGAATACGCCTCTTGAATGATCATGTTTCGTGCTGCCTCAATACCGAGCTCCCGCGCGATCGCATGGATGTCGTTGGTGGTCACCCGATAAGGATCGACCCCTTCGATGTCTAAGACTTCTTTCAGATTACTGCCTTCACTGTAGATAACGTATCCTTCGTTGGGTTCTTTTCGGATGATGACTCTTTTGATTCCATCGATTCCCTTGATTTTCAGATTCTTCAGCGTCTCATTGGTGTTCTGCAGTATCTTATAGCCGGGTTCATCTAAGGTTACCTTCACGACATCTTTTTCAACTCTTGCCGTGAGCTTTCGCACCGACTGCACCCGTTCTAAAAGATCATCAATGATGATTCCTTTTTTCTCCATCGTCTTCTTGTTTGGTTTAATGGAAATGTTGATGTTCACCAGATCCATTTCGATATCGGCAACATCAGTAAGTCGGGTTATCTCAATTTTATTGGCAATTTCCTTTGCTAAATCCGGGTTCACCCGGTACTCATCCCGGAGATAAATGTTCATCATCGGAGTCGAAGGGGTAGACCTGGCATCCACGATTTCAATGAGCCGTGGCAGCCCAAGGGTAACGTTGATTTCTGCGACACCAGCGTAGTGAAAAGTCCTCATCGTCATCTGAGTACCCGGTTCTCCGATGCTCTGCGCACCGATCATGCCGCATGCCTCAGTGGGGTCTATACGGTTCTTCCCGTACTCCTCAAGTGCTTTGTCAACGATGTATTTTAGTTTACTTTCAAGTTTTTTATCCTTTGCAGCACGCTCCACGATACCGTCGATAATGGAGATTGGAAGGTAATGATTTTTCTGCAGTTTGTTGACTTCAGCTCGTATCGGTTTGTATTCTTTTGGCTCAATATCGATCTTTACTGGCGGAGGAACAAACATGCGCTCCGGTTCTTTTTTCTTTTCAGCCACTACCTTTTCTTTTTTTGCTTCCGCTTGTTTTTTCTTCTCAGGGACGCCCTCAGGTTTCTTTGTTTTTTGTGCAACTGGCGGGCTTTTGGTTTTTGCAGCTGCTGTTATTGTTTGTTTCTTTGTTTTTGCAGGAATGATCTTTGGTTTAACGACTGCCACTGGTTTTTTCTTCTCAGTTTTTTTTGGTGCGATCTTCTTTTTTGGGACTGGTTTTGCCATTGGCTCATCCCTCCTGCTTCACATCATAAAAGATCCGATCAAGGTCCACTGCTTTTCCTGTCGTGCTCCGCGTAGGGTCAACCCCGTCGTCACCATACTTGAATTGGATGATTTCTCCACCAGTGTGCCGCACGGTTCCGTCGCTTTCTACTTTAAGGTCTTCTAAGGCGTTGACCAGACGACGCTGCATGTACCCTGATCGAGAGGTTCGCACTGCGGTATCTACTAACCCTTCACGACCTCCCATCGAATGGAAGAAATATTCAGTCGGATTAAGCCCGCTTTTGTAACTATTGGCAACGAATCCTTTTGCACTGGCACCCAGGTCCCCTTTTTTGAAATGCGGCAGCGTCCGGTATTTGTATCCCCGGGAGATCCGTTCTCCTCTGACCGCCTGCTGCCCGACACACCCTGACATCTGAGAAAGGTTCAACATGGACCCTCTGGCACCTGATTTTGCCATGATGACCGCGCTGTTGTTCAACCCCAGGTATTTACTTGCGATTTCACCAGCCATGTCTCTTGCGCGACCGGTGACACGCATGATCTCCATCTCCAATGTTTCTTCCAGGCTTCGACCAGGCAGGGACTCAAGTTCCCCATGCTCATACGCAGTGACTAGCGTGTTGATCTTGTTCTGTGCTTTCTGCAGTCCTTCCCCAATCTGTCGTTTTGCTTCTATCGGAATGTCCTCATCATCGATACTGGTCGTAAACCCAATAACCGTGACTACTGCGATCCCCATTCGGGTGACATCATCGATAAAGAGTCGGCCGCCAGCTGTCCCATGATCTCTGATGATCCGCTCGACGATCCTACCTTTGAACGACCCGATGCTGTTCTCATCAACGATCCCTTGTTTCAATTTGCCGTTTTTCACGATCACATACGCACCATGCGGACAGTCCGCGCCCACACAAGTATCACAGTGGAAGCATGCTTTCGCTTTATACTCGATGTTGAGATCCTTTGGCAGCAGCACGCTGAAGATATCTTTTCCATACACGACGGTTTCCCCGTTTTCCTCATGGGTCTCCGGGAATTTACCCTTATATTTAAACGTGGAGAGTATCTCAGAGGTTTTCTCCTTTGAAAATGTTTTATCTTTGTAGGTGAGCAGGAAACAGCCTGAGATATGGTCATGCAGCCCGCCGATGATGATTCCACCAAAACGAGGCGACATCAGGTTCTCCTGTACTTTCATGAGGATCTCAGCTTCAGCTTTCGCCTCTTCCCCTTGCAGGAGATGCAGGTTCATCTCATCGCCATCAAAATCAGCGTTATACGGTGGACAGACTGAAAGGTTGAATCGGAATGACCGGTTCGGCATGACTTTGATCCGATGCGCCATCATCGACATACGATGCAAGGATGGCTGACGGTTGAACAACGCGATATCGCCGTCCATCAGCTGCCGTTCGATGATGAAACCAAGTTCAAGTTTCTCTGAGATGTCATCAGCATTTTTCTCGGTGACCTTCATGCGTTGTTCCACGCCTTCACGGAATCGTTTCACGTAGTTTACATGAGGCCGGTAGGCATCACCGGGTTTTTCTCCCTGAGCGGTTTGTTTAATGAGTTTTTTGCACCATTCAAGGTTCTGGGTCGTGGTCCGAACTGGAACGGTGAGTTCTCGGGCGATCTCCGCTGGAACCCCGATTTCATTGATACTGAGATTAGGGTCAGGGGAAATAACGGTTCTGGCAGAAAAATTTACACGTTTACCGGATAGATTGCTTCTGAATCTCCCTTCTTTTCCCTTCAGTCGCTGTGCAAGGGTCTTGAGTGGCCGTCCTGATCGATGTCGCGCTGGTGGAATACCTGATGTTTGATTATCCAGATACGTCGTAATATGGTACTGGAGCAGCTCCCAGAGGTCTTCGACAATCAACTGAGGAGCTCCTGCGTCCCTGTTTTCCTGCAGCCGCTGGTTGATCCTGATCACATCGACAAGCTTGTGGGTAAGGTCATCTTCGGATCGTTCACCCGACTCCAGGGTAACCGATGGTCGGACTGTGACCGGTGGAACCGGCAGGACTGTAAGAACCATCCATTCTGGCCGCGCAGAATGTACATTAATATCTAATAACGGAAGGTCTTCGTCAGGGATCTTTTCAAGCCACTCTCGGATCTCAGTTGGCGTGAGCTTCTTGCCGTTCTCCCTAAACGACGTGGGTTTATCAAGATCTATTTTCCCGCTCATTGCTCCACACCGTGGGCAGGCTTCGGTTTTCACTGCACCACTGATGATCATTTTAAACACATAGGCGTTATCGCGCCCTTCTGAAGCGTTTTTTATAATGGTTTTACGGTGCTCCTCCAACTCTCGGTCGGTGAGAAGGATACGACCGCATTTCCGACAGGTCGCCCGCAGCGAATTACGGATAGTTTTTACAAACCCGACATGGATGACCGGCATAGCTAGATCGATATGTCCGAAATGCCCTGGACATTTATCTTTTCCGACCTTCAGTCCGCAGGTCTTACAGCGCAACCCTGGTTCAATGACACTCAGACGCTGATCCATCAGCCCCATCGTGATAGGAAAACCGTCATCGTCGTAGGTATCAGCAGTGATGACCTTTGTTGCACTCATCTTACGGATCTCAGTTGGTGAAAGCACTGAGAATTCCAACGCCCCGATCTTTTTTGTGATATTTCGTCCCGCCATTTCTTTTGCCCCCTACACCAATGACTCAAGTTTAATCCGTGGTACAACCACAAGAGATTTCAACTCATCAATCAGTAACTTGAACGCGTAGCTCATCTCCACCGGATGAATGTCTGCTTTATCACCACAGATGGAACAATGCAGCCGACCATGACGGTCGATCATTGCGATATGACCACACGTGTTGCAGACATACTTCATCGTGATATCTGATTCATCCAACAATCGGTCTTTGATGACCATGGATGCCCCATGACCAATGAGACAGTCTCGTTCCATTTCTCCGAACCGCAAACCACCTTCTCGTGCTCGACCCTCGGTTGGTTGTCGCGTGAGGATCTGCACTGGTCCTCGTGATCTTGCATGGATCTTCCCAGCGACCATATGATGAAGCTTCTGATAGAAGATGCATCCGACAAAAATATCGCATTCCAGTGGCCGTCCCGTGAGCCCATCATAGAAGATTTCTTTTCCCGCGTGATTAAAACCATTTTTCACCAGTGCTGCTCTGAGTTGTTCTTCTGCTTCGCCGCTAAACGCGGTGCCATCGACGATGCGTCCTTCAAGTGATCCGACTTTTCCACCGATCATCTCCAGCACATGCGCAACCGTCATCCTTGAAGGGATCGCATGTGGGTTAATGATCAGATCAGGCGACATACCATCCTGTGTAAACGGCATGTTCTCCGCAGGAACCACATAGCCAATGACTCCTTTCTGCCCATGTTTAGATGCAAACTTGTCACCAAGCTCTGGGATACGCTGCTCCCTGACCTTTATCTTGACCATCCGGGATCCGTTCACTGACTCTGACAACATGACCTTATCAACAACACCACCTTCTCCATGTTGGACCGTAACCGAAGTCTCCCTGCGTTTCTGCGGGGTGAGAAAATCAGTTGGTTCTTCAAGGAAACGCGGCGGTGATGTCTTCCCGATCAGCACGTCTCCGCCATCAGCACCACATTCTGGGGAAATCAGTCCATCTTCCCCTAGGTTGTTATAGGCGTCTTCACTGCGGACACCACGACAATCAGGATTCGGGATCTCAAAATGATCCTCTTGACCACCAGGATACCGTTTCTCTTCGCTGCTGTAGGTCCGAATAAAGGTGCTTCGGCCAAGTCCACGCTCGATTGATGACTTGCTCATGATCAAAGCATCTTCCATGTTATAACCCTGAAATGATGCAACCGCGACAATGTAGTTCTGCCCAGCAGGACGTTCCCTGAACTTAATGTAATGGATAGGGTGCGTCTGTACTAAAGGCATCTGAGGATAATGAAGCAGATGACTACGGGTATCAGGTCTGATACGGTAGTTTGACGAACCAAACCCAAGCGATTGTTTTCCCATACCAGCACCCATCGTGATTCTCGGCGATGAATTATGCTCCGGATAAGGAACAAGGGATGCGCCGATCCCAAGGATGCACATCGGGTCAAGCTCCATGTGGGTATGGTCCGGGGTCAGATCCTCTTCTCTAAGTGCGATCAGAGCGTTTTCTTCTTCTTCAGCATCGATGTATTCGACAGCCCCATCGTTGATCAGATCAGACCATTTTTTCTTAGCGTCTTTTAGATCAGCAAGGTGCTTTTGATGTAACAGCAGTTTACCGTTTTCAGCGACAAGCAATGGTCGTCGCAGCCGTCCACAATCACAGTTAACGATCACATCGTTTCCTTCGATATCATAGGTGACATTGATTTCGTTACTGAGCATCCCTTTTCGTCGTCTTTCTCGAAGTTTCTTGACAAGATCAGCACCGTTCTGATGCATCCCGATAAGGTCCCCGTTCAGATACACACGGGCACCTGTCACATGTTTTGTAAGATCCTTAATACCCAGCTCCCGCAGAACCTGTTCGACTTCTTTTTCTCCGAACCCTTCTGAGATTTCAACAGTGAGAGCGAGGTTTTTGACCAGACCACAGTTCGGTCCTTCAGGGGTTTCATTCGGACAGAGCCGTCCCCATTGGGTCGAATGCAGATCTCGAGCCTCGAAATGTGGCTGTGACCTGGTTAACGGTGAGGTGACACGCCGCAGATGACTCAGAACCGCTAGATTACTGGTTCGATCAAGAAGCTGTGAAACACCAGCCCGGCCACCAACCCAGTTCCCCGTGGCAAGTGCATGATGAATCCGTTGACTCAGTACATCGGAGCGCAATGATGATGCGATCTTGATTTCTTTGCCTTTGGCATGGATACGCTCGATCTGATATTTTAAATCCTTGCACAACGCGGTGAATGCGACCCGGAACAGATCTTCCATGAGATCCCCGGCAAGCTTCAGCCGCTTGTTCGCATAATGGTCCTTGTCATCCTGCTCTCGTTTCCCCAGGGCAAGCTCCAGTACAGCCATACCCATACGAGCTACGAAAATAGCTTTTTTTAACCGATCATCGGGGTCGTTTCCCAGATGAGCAAGAAGATGTCGGTCCATGATTGTCTCGACACGTTTCACCCGGTACTCTTTTGCCTGACCGCCAGCAAACTTCTTTCCTAGATATGCTACTGCTTCTTCTTTTGTAGCGATGCTGTATTCCTTGGCGCATTCCTCGATGTTTGCCAGCACGTAGGGTTCCATCTTGGGGTCGACACAGATGACATCAACGATTTCTTTATCGTTCTCCATACCTAACGATCGTAATAAAACAATCAGAGGGATCTGACCATAGGTGGTCGGTAAACTAACCATGAGCATGCCGTCTTTTCTTTTTTCAACCACGGTCAAAGCCCGGTACCCTTCCCGTTGAGAAAACACTTTAGCAACCTCGACATCGGTTCCATATCTGCTTGACCGTTCAACAAGAACCCGGTTCGGAGCAAGATCCTCAACCGTGATCAAAACACGTTCTGTTCCGTTGCTAATGAAATACCCACCTGGGTCCAATGGGTCTTCCTGCAGCTGCTGCAGTTCCTTTCGATAATCATCATCAGAGAACGGCCGGTCCATTTTTTCTTCTAAAACTTTTTGGGAAATGTTACACCGCAGTGATTTAACCATGATGGGCAGCTCACCCACACGAACCGTCTCAGGCTCGTACTCCACCTCATTTTTCACCGGGATGAACTCAAGTTCAATCGGTGCTTCATAGGTCAAGTCTCGCAGCCGTGCCTCCATCGGGGTCAGCGGCCGCTCTGTCCCATCTGCTTCTTTTACCTGAGGAAGACCGACCTTGATTTTTCCGAACTTAATCTTATAGCCTTCTATCTCGGGGTAGATATATCCCCGCTTCATTCCTTCTTCTTCTTGACCAATGATCGTGCCATCGACGATCCGTTGCAGACGGTGCCGAAGGAAATCATCATAGGAAGCGATTTGATGGTTAACGATACTTCGCTCTTTATAAAACGCATCGACAAGTTCTCTCATAAATACTCCTCATATTCCCCTTTTCTATATCTCTTCGCTCGGTGTACTAAATTCTTCAGATGGCTCAGCAAAGACAAAACTCTCGGAGGTATCACTCTCAACAACTAACCGATATGCAGTGGCATATTTCGCAGTAGGACTTTTCCTGATGATTTTGACGATTTGACCGGGTTTTGCTCCCGTAGAAATGACTGCTGGATCATTTGTCAGAATACGTGGCAGTTGATCGGGCCTGATGTTGTATTCCACCAACAGCTCCTTTTTCTCTTTCTCAGATAAAATAGTATGTTCCGGAACCAGCTTATGTCCTAAGATGTCGTAATATTTTTTTGGCGGGGCTGCGATACTACATTCCTCCTGCGTTCCTTTTGAGGAAAGGCGGGCCTGAAGGGATTCGAACCCTTGGCCACCTGGTTAAAAGCCAGATGCTCTACCTAGCTGAGCTACAGGCCCATTGATGGGCCACTGTTCCTTTGATTTTATATAGTATACGCTATATCAAGTAACATTGGAACGGCTTACCCGTAATACAATTTCCCCTATAAATAATTTTACCTCCCATCGTCCCTTAAGTTATTTGCGTTTTTCCTCAAGCAAAGATTTTAATTGACCTGCCAAATACATCACACAAATGAAAATAAATGAACTATTTTATTCACTACAAGGAGAAGGAACCTTGGTCGGTACCCCTACTGTTTTTCTCAGAGCCACCGGCTGTAATTTACGATGCAACTACTGCGATACGACCTATGCCTATCAAAAAGGAAAAGAGATGAGCATCCCAGAGATAGTGGATGAAATAATAAAATTTTCATGTCCGAATGTCTGTATCACTGGGGGCGAGCCACTCTTGCAAAAAGACACACCAAAGCTGATCGAGCGTCTCCTTGAAAAAAAATATACGATATGCCTTGAGACAAATGGAAGCATAGATATCAAAAACTTGGTGGGGAAAAAATCAGTCATGATCTCTCTTGACATCAAATGTCCCTCATCTGATTCTCATCAGCAGATGATTATGGAGAATATATCGTATCTTTCAAAAGCTGATCAGCTAAAATTCATCATCAAAGATAAAAAAGATTACGATTACGCAAAAAAAATACTACACGAATGCCGTCCAACATGCGCCGTTTTTTTCCAGCCGGTCTGGGGCATACCACCAAAGAAACTTGCATCATGGATTCTCCACGATGCACTGCCGGTCCGCTTGTCACTGCAACTGCATAAGGTGATATGGGGAACAAAAAGAGGAGTATAACTTATTGTTTCGTATCGAATTTCTCTCCAGAAGAAACATGAACACAAACTATATACATCAAAAGTGCATTCATGGTTGAAATTGAGAGACATTAGTGAAAAAAACAGAAGAAAATATGAGGTGAAATAAAAAATGCAACCATCAAATATGGCATACGATAGAGCGATTACCGTCTTTTCCCCCGATGGACGATTGTTTCAAGTTGAATACGCACGAGAAGCGGTAAAACGTGGAACGACCACGGTCGGCGTGAAATTTCGAGATGGTGCTATATTAATTGTAGATAAACGTATTACCTCTCGACTTATCGAACCTGATTCGATTGAGAAGATTTTCGTCATCGATGATCACATCGGATGTGCAACCTCAGGTCTTGTTGCCGATGCGCGATCATTGATCGATAGAGCTCGATTGGACGCACAAATCAACGAGATAACCTACAGCGAGAAAATTCAGGTCCAGACACTCGTGAAACGAATCTGTGATTTCAAACAGACCTACACACAATATGGTGGTGTTCGACCGTTTGGAACCGCGTTGTTGATCGCTGGTGTTGATCAAACCGGTGCCCGTCTGTTTTCTACAGATCCCTCAGGGGCTCTCATGGAATATAAGGCAGCCAGTGAAGGAGCGGGACGCACTGGAGCAATGGCTTATTTCGAGGAACATTATAAAGAGAACATCACGATGGAAGAGGCTATTGATCTGGGGGTAAAAGCATTACATAAAGGAACTGAAGGAAAGCTGAATCCTGATGCGATCGAAATTGGGATCGTGAGAAAAGGTGTGAAGTTCCATATCCTGTCCGCTGCGGAAACAAAGACCTATGTGACCAAAGCCATTGGAGGTAAATAGAGTTGGTTAGTCTAGAAAACGCAGTCATTGCACGCTTGCATAAAGGAGCAGATCGCTTCGAGATCCTCGTGGACCCTCATGAGGCAGAGCATATCTTGGATGGAAAAGTCGAAAATATCCTCTCCGCTCTTGCGATCGATGCGATCTTTAGTGATTCCAAGAAAGGAACCCATGCGCCGATCGAATCACTGCAGAAGCACTTTAAGACCACGGATGTTCAAACGATAGCCAAGGAGATCATCCAGAAGGGAGAAATCCAGCTCACGACCGAGCAGCGTCACGAGATGCAGGAGCAGAAGAGGAAACGTATCGTGGATCTCATTGTGAGAAACGCGATGGACCCAAAGACGAAGATGCCGCATCCTCGGACCCGCATCGAGCTTGCAATGGATGAAGCAAAAGTACATATCGATCCCTTTAAATCGGTGAACCAGCAGATGAAAACCATCATTGAACTGCTCAGACCACTCCTGCCTATCTCAATGGAGCATGCACGGGTCTCCGTGAAGATCCCCCCTGAACATGTAGGAAAAGCATACGGCGCGGTCCGTAGCTTTGGCACCTTGGAGCGGGAGGAATGGCAGTCAGATGGTTCCTGGGTCGGTGTGGTGAATCTCCCTGCAGGCATGCAGACCGATTTTTATGACCGATTAAATACTCTCACAAAGGGAAACGTTGAAACAAGAATTTTGAAATAAACTAATGAAAAAGGATAATTGATTTTATGGCAAATGAAGGACGTCAAGTAGTCATTCCGGGCCAGGTTCTCGGCGATATCTCAGCGTTTCGGCCTGGCCGAGGGACATTTGTTGAAAACAAGAAAATCTACGCGGAACGACTGGGAGTCCTCAACATACAAGATACCTTCATTCACATCATCCCTTTAAAAGGGCGGTATGAGGCGGTTGTCGGTGATTTTGTCATCGGCGTGGTGGAGGAAGCCTCCACCTCTAACTGGATGGTTGATATCAACGCCCCGTACCCAGCACTGCTCCATGTTCATGAGGTGCCCTGGGAGATTGAATTTGCCGATACTGAAAAATATTTAAACACCGGTGATACAATACTTGCCAAGGTTCTGTCTGTTGATGAATCAAAGAAACTTCAGATAACGCTCAACGACCGAAATTTGTTCAAGCTGAAAGGTGGGCATCTCATTGAATTCGAACCGTCGATGTATCGCCGCATAATGGGAAAGAAATATTCGATGATCGAGATCATACAGAAATATACTCGTTGCCGTATCAAGGTTGGAAAGAACGGCCGTATTTGGATTGACGGGGACGCGGAAGGCATCCATAAAGTGCTCCAAGCGATCTCCAAGATTGAAAGTGAAGCCATAACCTTTGGACTCACTGATAGAATAGAAGAGTTCTTGAAAAAAGATGCAAAGGATGTAAGATAATGAAATCAGATATGGAGTTAATAACTAGCGAAGGAAAACGAAGAGACGGACGAAGTCCTGAAGATATACGAAAAATCAAGATCGAGGCCGGTGTGCTTCATCGCGCAGACGGTTCCTGTTACCTTGAATGGGGTGGGAACAAGGTCCTGGCTGCGGTGTATGGCCCGCGAGAAGCGGTCCCAAGGCACACCCAGAACCCGCTTAGAGCTATCGTGCAGGCACGCTACAATATGGCTGCGTTCAGCGTCGAGGATCGTAAGCGCCCTGGCCCAGACCGACGAAGCGTCGAGATATCAAAGGTCATCTCAGAGGCTCTCGAGCGAGTCGTTCTTACGGAGCAGTTCCCCCGAGCAAGCATCGATGTGAACATCGAGGTACTTGATGCAGAAGCTGGAACCCGTTGTGCAGGGTTGACTGCTGCTGCGGTCGCGCTGATCGATGCGGGGATCCCCATGCGTGACATCCCGGTTGCTTGTGCAGCAGGGAAAATCGGTGGGCAGGTCGTCCTTGATTTAGGAAAAGAGGAGGATAACTTTGGTGATGCTGACCTCCCGATCGCAATCTCACCCCGGACCGGTGAAGTGCTCCTGCTTCAGATGGATGGCCATCTTACACTGGATGAGTTCAATCAGGCGTTTGATCTGGCTGTGAAAGGATGCCATATCGTATCAGAAATCCAGAAGAAAGCAATCATGCATAAGTATCAGTCTGCTGCCGCGGAGGTGCAAGAATGACCATAGTTCCTATCATTAAACGAGATTATATCACGAAGCTTGCTGAAGAAGGGAAACGTATCGACGGGCGTGATTTTAATCACTATCGGAAGATTGAGATTGAGACAAATGTCGTCAACAAGGCAGAAGGCTCCGCACGAGTGAAAATTGGAAACACCCAGGTGCTTTGCGGTATAAAAATGGATATCGGCGAGCCATTCCCCGATACCCCAAAGACAGGGGTCATGAGTACCGCTGCTGAGTTTATTCCAATGGCGTCCCCTGATTTTGAGTCAGGTCCTCCACGAGAGGATGCTATCGAGCTTGCCCGCGTCGTAGATAGAGGGGTCCGCGAATCCCAGGTGATCCAACTCGATAAGCTCTGCATCACCCCCGCTGAAAAAGTATGGTTGGTGTTCATTGACATTCACATCCTTGATTATGACGGAAACCTGTTTGATGCCGCGTCCCTTGCTGCACTTGCTGCACTGTTGACGACAAAGGTTCCTGTTTCTCGATTCTTAAAAGAATTAAGCGAAAAAGATAGAGCCTCCTGGCAGGAACGACTGTTAGAGCTCTATACCATACCTGGGGTCGATGAGGTTCCGTTTGGAGTTGATGAAGCAGATCCAAAACCAATAAAGAATTTTCCTCTGCCCATGAGCGAGCCCCCGGTTTCTTGTACTGCTGTGAAAATCAATGATTTTGTCTTCTTTGACCCTTGTTTTGATGAAGAAGTCATCGCAGACGTCCGATTAACGGTCGCAACAGACCATAAAGGTGATATCCGAGCGATGCAGAAAGGGCGTTCCGGGAGCTTTTCTAAGGAAGAGATACAAAAAGTTATAAAAGGAGCTCTCGATAACGGGCAAGAAATACGGAAGAAACTTTACCATAGCATAGGGAAATAAAATGTCAAAACGAACCAAGAAAGTTGGCACGTCAGGTCGTTTCGCAGAACGATACGGTGTGAAATCACGAACCATGATCCGCGAGGTCGAAAGCCAACAGAGGCTGCGTCATGCCTGCCCACGGTGCGGTAAGAAAGCGGTTCAACGAACCAGCACCAGTATTTGGGAATGCAAGAAATGCGGCAATATCTTTGCTGGTGGCGCATACATGCCTACGACTCCTTCCGGTGTGACCGCTGAACGAATCCTCAAAGGACTCCCCGTTGAGCTCCCTGTTGAGGAGGAATCAAAGTGACCCGGTACAAATGTGGTTTGTGTAAGAAAGCAGTCCAGTTCGATGTGAAAAACATCGGGATGCAATGCCCGTACTGCGGAAGCAAGGTGTTCTATAAAGAACGACCGACGGTGGCAAAACGCATCAAAGGCGTATGACACACAAAGCGTCATTCCTCTTTTTCTTTTCATCTACAAAGGATGCTTGCGTCATAGCCCAATCGCTCTCCCCTGAGACCCACCATCGGATCCCGAAGTCATATGTCAGATTGACTGTTGAGAAAAAAACACTTTCGATGACGATTGAGTCTGAGGAGGTCAGCTCCCTGCGTGCCGCATGCAACTCGTATCTGCGCTGGATTCAGACTGCTCTTTCAGTCCGGCAACTTGTTTAGACATCGATGGTTTCAGATCGTCCAGGGCCTATAGAGACCAGTTCGATGGGGACTGTTGTTTCTTTTTCTATGAACCTAAGGTAAGTTTGTGCTTCTTTGGGAAGAGCGAAGAATGAAGAGGTCTTTGAGTCGATGGTGTCCCATCCTTTGAAAGTCTTATAGACCGGTTTACAGACTGCAACATCATCTATACTTGCGGGGAAATAGTCGATCTTCTTGCCGTTGAGGTTATAGTGCGTGCAGACCTTGATTTCAGGAAGGCTGTTTAACACGTCAAGTTTGGTGATGGCAAGCTTTGTGATCCCTGAAAGGATGCAGGAGTGTCTGATGATGACCAGATCAAGCCACCCACATCGACGCGGCCGACTGGTTGTCGTACCGATCTCATGACCGACCTTTTGAAGATGCTGACCGGTTTTGTCTAAAAGCTCAGTTGGGAACGGTCCTTCACCAACCCGGGTGGTGTAGGCTTTGACAATGCCGATGATCTCATCAATGGTCCGTGGTCCGATACCAGCACCGATCGATGACCCACCAGCAATCACGTGGGATGAGGTCGTAAATGGATAAGTACCAAACTCGACATCAAGCATGGTCCCTTGAGCACCTTCCAAGAGGATGTTTTTCTTTTTCTGCATCGCGTTATAAAGCTCAAGGTGGGTCGCAGTGATGTACTCCTGCAGTCGTTTTCCATATGCGCTATAGGTCTTGAGGATTTCCTTTTGTTCAAGAGTCGTTTTGATTCCATAGATATCTATCAATTTTTGTTTAAGAGGAAGGATTCGGTCAAGTAATTTTTTTAACCTATCTTCGTTAGTTAAGTCGATTGCTCGAATACCGTTACGCGCCACTTTATCGCTATAGCAGGGTCCGATACCTCGCTTCGTCGTCCCTATCTTCTTATCACCAAGATACTGCTCCTCCGCACCATCTAAAATCTTATGATACGGCATGATGATGTTCGCCCGGTCGCTGATGAGCAGCTTAGGTTTTTTCCCTCGTTGTATTAACTCGTCGATTTCTTGGAGGAGGATGTCTGGGTCTATGACGACACCGTTGCCGATGATCCCGGTCTTTCCCTGAATCACGCCAGAAGGTACCACGTGGAGTTTGTAGACTTCCTCTCCGACTTTAATAGTATGACCAGCGTTATTTCCACCTTGAAAACGTACCACGTAATCCGCGTTTTTTGAATAGTAATCAACAACTTTTCCTTTGCCTTCATCGCCCCATTGCGTCCCAATCACCAAAGTAACGGTCATGATCCTTCCCTTTTCTCGCAATAGAAAACAGCTACATAAAGATACTGACTAGTGAGTTGCTACTTTGATATCTATCGTAGGCGGGTTCTGTAAATGTCGTTTTACGGTGCACGTCTCCGCAGCCTTAATCACCGCTTTTTCGTATTTCTGAGGAAAGTCATCCGGGATGCGGATGGTGATATCACAGCGTTCCACCAGATGCGTCTTTGGATTTCTCTGCATCGACGCATGAAGGGTGATGTTTTCTGTCGGGATGTTGTTCTTCTGGCAAAAACTCAGTACATAATATCCAGTACAGGTCCCAATCGAGGCAAGGAACAAATCAAACGGTGACGGGGCAGTTCCTGATCCACCATCAACAATCGGTTGATCGGTTCTAACGGTAAAATCACCAAACAACGCCTCAACTTTCTTCCCATCCGGGAAACGAATCTCCATTTCCATATCCTCATCCTCTTTTCCTATGATTCTTTTAAATAAGAAACCAACTTTTTTTCTGTCATTTCCTCAATCATGGGAAGTATCTGTTTATCCTTGAACCCTCGTTGTTGAATAGCACTGCTCGGACAGGCGCTCACACACGTCCCGCACCCTTGGCACAGTCCCTCGTTGATCTTTGCATGAATCACGGTTTTTCCATCCTTTTTTTCTTCGACCCGTTCGATCGCGTTATACGGACACACCGAGATACAAATGCTGCACCCGCTGCAGAGATCTTCATCAACAAAAGCGACATTGGGCTCTGCCTTTAATGTAGGTTTACACAAGATGGTCGCAGCCCGCGCAGCCGCAGCCTGCGCCTGATAAATCGACTCATTGATGAACTTGGGGACATGACAGTTCCCAGCAACGAACACCCCGCGTGTCGAAAAATCGACAGGCCGAAGCTTCACATGCGCCTCAAGGAAAAATCCGTCATCGTTCACTGGGACCTTCAATAGTTTCCCGATCGCCGGGTTATCCAGATTGGGTTGCAGCCCTGTTGAAAGAATCAGATGATCTGCTGGTATCTTCAGATACTCCCCAAGCATCGGCTCATGGACTTTTACCACCAGTCCGTTCTTCGATTCAAGCTCCGGTTTCTTCTCAGGGTCGTACTGGAGGAACATGACTCCTTTTTCCCTCGCGTCCTTATAGAACCGTTCTTTGAAACCATACGTCATTAAATCCCGATAGAGGACAAATACCTCGGATCGCGGGTTCAACTCTTTTATCTTGAGAGCGTTTTTTACCGCCTGCATGCAACAAATCCTGCTACAGTACGGTCGTTTCTCATCACGGCATTCCACACACTGGATCATGACAAATGTTTCACCGTCGACAATATCCTCTTTGGTGCTTTCAGAGAGAACCTTCTCAAGCTCCGATTGTGTCAGCACGCGCGGGTCTTTGCCATAATGATAGGTGTGTGGTGTGTACTCATCTGCACCGACCGTCACCACGATCACCCCATGAGAAAACGGTATCATTCCGGTCGGGGTCTGGATATCAGACTCGTAACTCCCGACATAACCTTTTAAGGTTTTCACCTGCGAGCTGGTATGCACTTTTATCAGAGGATGCTTCGAAACCTTCTCTGTTATTTCCTTAAGCAGTCGGGGGATGTCAATACCGTCAACGGTATAGTACACTTTATGTAAGTAACCACCAAGCCTTTTTTCTTTTTCGACCAACACCGTCTCGTATCCTTGATCGGCAAGAGACAAAGCCGCTGTCATGCCTGCGATCCCACCACCGATGACCAAGGCTTTTTGTAAAACAGGGATCTCAGCTTCTTGAATCGGTTGTAAAAACCTGGTCTTTGCCACCGTCATCGCAATCAGTTGCTTTGCTTTTTCCGTGGCTTTGGCAGGTTCATCCATGTGGACCCAGGAGCATTGCTCCCGGATGTTCGTCATCTCGAGCAGATACGGATTGAGCCCTGCATCCCGCAGGCTTTTCTGGAACAGCGGCTCATGCGTCCGAGGTGTGCACGCTGCAATCAAGATACGGTTCAAATCATGTTTCTTGATCGCGTCCACAATCTTCTTCTGCGTATCCTCAGAACAGGTATAGATGTTCGACTCGACAAAAGCGACATCCTCCAGTGATTTTACATATTCCACGACAGCAGGGACATCCACATAGCCGCCGATGTTGATCCCGCAATGGCAGAGAAACACGCCAATGCGAGGCTTCTGCGCAGACACATCCTTCTCTGCTGGATACTTTTTTTCTGTAACAAGCGTGCCCCGTGAGTCCTTCAACAGCGCCGCTGCGTTGGCTGCGGCTGCAGACGCCTGCATCACCGACTCTGGGATCGCCTGCGGTTCCAGGAATGAGCCTGCAACAAAAATCCCTGGTTTGATGACCACGGGATCATCCGCACTCGTCCGCACATAATTAAACTCATTGACGTCAAAACCAAGGGTATCCATCAGCTCGCTATGTCGTTCACCAGCACCACACAATCCGACAGAAAGGACCACAAGGTTGTAGGTTTCCTCTTTGAACTCTCCCTTATCATCCTCGTATTTTATTCTCAGATCCCTTGTTTTAGGGTCTTCAGTAATCTCAGAGATCCGTGACCGAACATACCGCAGTCCTTGTTCTTTTTTCGCCCGATTGATGTATTTATCGAAATCCTTGCCATACGAACGAACATCGATGTAGAACACGGTCGGCTCGATATCGGACGCATGCTCCTTGGCAATGACCGCTTCTTTTGCGGTGTACATACAGCACATCGCTGAGCAATAATCATGGTTTACAGAGGCATCCCGGGAACCCACACAATGCACCCAGGCGACCTTTATCGGATGCTTCTGGTCACTCGGCCGCAGGATCTTGCCCTGCGTCGGACCAGATGCTGATAAGACCCGCTCAAACTCCACACTCGTGAGCACATTCTTGTATTTCTTATAACCAAACTCTGGTTTTACCACAGGATCGAACGGTGGGGAACCAGCAGCGATAATCACTGCACCAACATGAAACAAGAGATGCTCTGGTTTCTGCTCATGGTTAATCGCACCTGATTTGCATTCTTTGACACAGCGCATGCAATCGACACAGCCGCGATGCTTCCCATCGCCTTCCTTGTCGATCACATACGCGTTCGGGATCGCCTGCGGGAACGGCTTGTAGATAGCCTTGCGTTTCACCAACCCGTACTCAAACGCATTGGGCAAAGAAACAGGACAGACTGCCTCACAGCTCCCGCACGATGTGCATTTCTCCAGGTCGATAAAGCGCGGCTTCTTTAGCACCTTTACCGTAAAATTCCCTGGGTTCCCTTCGATACCTTCTACCACGACATTAGTAAGAATCTCGATGTTTTGATGACGGGCACAATCCACGAGCTTTGGGGACAAGATGCACATGGAACAATCATTGGTCGGGAATGTCTTGTCAAGCTGCGCCATGACGCCACCGATTGTCGGTGATTTCTCAAGGACGTAGACTTTGTATCCCATGTCAGCAAGATCAAGAGCAGCCTGCACCCCGGTGATGCCACCACCGACCACAGCAATCGCTCCGATTGTCTCAGATTTTTTTGTCATAGGTCATCTATTTTGTTGTCCGATTGTATCCTTCTTTCATCGCGATGTTCTTAATAGCATTCATCAATTTTGGTATCTCGACTCCTTGTGGACATTGGGTGAAACACCGATGATGAGACGAGCAGATCTCAACAAACTTGTTGCAGAACACTGGCTCTTTCATCCCCAGGAGCACGTTCTTGATTACTCTGCGTGGTGAATACAGTGCATCAAGCTCCCGCTCAGGGCAACCCGCTGTACACGTACCGCAGGAGAAACACTCATAGAGGTCCTTACCAGCCTTATCCTGTGTTATTTTATATTTGAAATCCAAATCAAGGTACTTCTTGGTCTGCTCCCCGGTGACATACTCAACGTGTTCCTCAAGGAGCCGGGCGTCCCGCACCGCGTTCATGACTTCTTTTACATTGACCTTCTGCGGACATTTCTCTAAGCATCGATAATGAGCGCTGCAGATCCAGAAGAACTCACTGGTCAGCACCTCTTCTTTTAATCCGAGGAGTGCTTTCCGGATGACGACCCGCGCGTTCCACTCTGGTTTGACGTCCATCTCAGGACAACGGGCGGTACACGCACCACATGCGAAGCATTTGAGGATGCCTTCGCCACCCTCTTCTTTAGCTATCTGAAACTTGAATCCAGGGTCAATCTTGCGGGAGTCGATCACATCCATGTTACTTTTCTCCTACCTCCAAGAACTCATCCTCCCGATAGACGATCATCGGGACTTTCTCGGTCCTGTCCTTGCCGGGGTGATAATCAAACTCCTTCTGAGCATTCTCAGCAGCAGGGATGAACACTTCCATAAGCGGAATATTGTTGGGGCACGCCTGTTCGCATAACCCGCACTCCACACAAGAAAGGATCATATGGTTCATCCGCCCGAGCTGAAAGAGCAGCGCATCGTTCGGCATCTTAAACAACCCTTTGACCTCTGCTCTGCGCAAAAACTTATACGCTTCGGCGTCGAACACTGATGAGTCGAACAGACACTCTTTACAGTAACAAATCGGGCACGCCTGCCGGCAGTTATGACAGTTGACGCATTTATCGAAAAACTCAGCGACCTTATCGATCCCTTTGATTCCTTCTTTTTCTTTGAGGAATAACGCACGTTTCTTGGTCTTTTCGTCACGGATCTCTTTTACTGCTTTCTCCCGGCTTTTCCCTTCTTTTTCATCCTCAAGAGGTAAGTCTTTTAGGATTTCCTTTCCGACGTCAGAGTGCGCCTCAACAATAATTTCTTTTTCGAAATCAGTGCCGTAGAACCCAAGGATGATATCTGCGTTTGTTGGAATAGGGTCTTTGCACATCCGACAAACCGAGCGGAAATATTTTTCTGCGTCATCGGATTTCTTTACCCATGCTTCAAGGAGGAAATGCGTAGGTGTTTTCTTCTCAGGGAACTCCGCATAGGTGTTTAGGGGAAACGTACCTGGGCAGTCGACGCCGATGATCACGATGTTTATGAGATTCGCTTGGTTCAGCTTCACCAGTTCGATGAGCGCCCGGATCTGACAGGACCGCATGACGACCCCGATGGGTTTAGCAGGTGGCTGCACTTTCGTCATCTTTGACACCATAGCGGCGGTTGACGCGGGAAGAATCGGTGCAATAATATCAGCGTGAAGCTTCTTTGGGTCGGAGATCAGCACCGGGAAAGCGACTTTTTTCGACGGAGTGTTCTGCGGGACAAGTAACGCCTGGATTTTTCCTGAGGAAAGCAACTGTCTGAAGAACTCGTTGGTCGATCCTATCACGTCATTATCCTTGACTTTGATTACTTTTTGTGTCATTTTTCTTCCTCCTCCCTCAGAGATTCCAGTGTTTGGCGATCGGGCTGGGTCCAAGTTTCCTAATCGATTCGGTCATTTCTTTCATCGTATCAGCGAACTTCTGGCCTTCGGAGGCGGAGATCCATCGCAGCCACACCCGCTCTTTTTCCAAACCTAAGGTACCCAGGATATTTTCGAGAAGCACCATACGGCGTCGCGCCTTATAGTTCCCGTCGATGTAATGACAATCACCAGGATGACAGCCGCCGACAAACACCCCGTCGGCACCCTCAAGTAACGCACGAAGAATGTACATGGAATCAACAGACCCTGAGCACATGACCCGGATGATCCGGACGTTCGGAGGGTACTGGATCCTGCTGGTCCCAGCTAGGTCAGCCCCTGCGTAACTGCACCAGTTGCAGAGAAACCCAACGATCCTTGGTTCGAAGTCTTCCTTCTTATGGTCCTTTTTTTCTTCACTCATACCTTCTCACTCCAAACACGCATCAATCATAGAGACAATCTGACGTTTCGTAAACGTATTCTGCTGCGACGTCCCACTCGGGCAGACCGCTGAGCATGCACCACACCCTTGGCAGAGGATTTCATTGACGATGACGATTTTCTTTTCTTCATCAAAACTGATCGCATCATATGGACAGGCCTCAATACAGAGCTGACACCCTGCGCAATTCCGGGAAATCACTCTTGCGATATTCCCAATCGTCTCAAGATACTTTTTTGATAGGATGGTGGCAGCACGCGCACCGGTTGCCTTGGCCTGCAGGATTGACTCTTCGATGAACCGTGGGGAATGCGCAAGACCGCAGAGGAAAATGCCGTCCGCGGAAAAATCAATGGGACGGAGTTTCACATGAGCCTCTGAGTAAAACTCGTCTTCGTTCAATGGGACTTTGAGGATCTGGGCAAGAGTCTTGTTCTCCTGTGGGATGATACCAGTACTGAGCACCAATCTATCAGGATGCAAATGCAACGGTCGACCAAGGATTGGATCCATGGTTTTTACCAAGAGTTTCCCATCCTCGACCGTGACTTTAGGTTCTTCCTTCTCATCGAATCTCACAAAAAGGATCCCTTTCTTCCGAGCCTTCTGGTAAAGAAAATCTTCGCGGAACCCATACGTTCTGATATCTCGATATAGGACATAGACTGCTGCATCTGGACTTAGTTCTTTTAATCGCAACGCGTTCTTCAACGCCTCAGAACAGCATACCCTGCTGCAGTACGGATGATCATCGTTTCGTGAACCAACGCATTGGATCATGACGACTTCCTTGAGGTTCTTCACATATGGTTTTTCCATGAAAAGATCCTTTTCAAACTCAGTCTGCGTCAGCACATCATCATTTTTCTTGTAATGGAATTCCTTGGGCTCATAAGGCAGCCCACCGGTCGCAACCACGATGATGCCGTGCTGAACAACGGTCGGTGTCTTCTCCTTTTTACCTGTAGAAAGGGTCGTGGAGAAGTTCCCGACATAACCAGAGACATGACCTACTGATGTGTTAGTGAACACTTGGATCTGGGGATTACTCATAACTTGTTCTCTCGTCTGCGCCAGCAGCTCCTGAGGTTTTTCCCCGGCAGACCCAAGATAGATCTCTTTTAGATGACCGCCAAGCCCTGGTTCCTTTTCAACCAGGTACACCTGGAAGCCTTGCTCGGCGATGGAAAGTGCAGCAGTCATCCCGGCAATACCACCACCGATCACCAGCGCACTAGACAGCACCGGGATCTGCAGATGATGAACCGGATACAGATCAGAGGATTTTGCAACTGCCATTCTTACGGCATCGATTGCCTTTTCAGTCGCACTCCCTGGAGCACTTTTATGGACCCAGGAGTTCTGATCACGGAGGTTCGCCATCTCAAACAGATGAGGATTCAACCCGGACTGCCGTAGTGTATCCTGGAACAACGGTTCATGTGTCCGTGGGGTACACGACGCAATAACAACCCGGTTTAACCTTAACTCCTTTATTTTTTCCTTTATTTTCTCTTGGGAATCCTGCGAACAGGTAAATAACGTATCATCTGAATGGACAACAAAGGGAAGTTTCTTTGCGACCTCGACGACTTTTTTAACATCGACTACACCAGCGATGTTGATGCCGCAATGACAGACGAACACACCAATGCGAGGGAACTCGGCTTTGATGTCACGCTCCGCAGGATAGGTCTTTTCAACAACCTCAGTTCCACGCACGTCCGCAATAGATTTTCCTGCTTCAGCTGCAGCTGCTGATGCCTGGGTGACGCTCTCCGGGATATCTTTTGGTTCGGTGACCGTACCTGAAGCAAAGATACCTTCGCGTGAGGTAGAAATAGGGGTAAACGTCCCTGTTTCAATAAAACCGTATTCGTTCAAATTGATCTCTAAGGCTTTACTCAGGTGGCCTAAAGACGCACAGGGCTGCAGCCCGACAGAAAGCACCACCATGTCATACGTTTCGCTTTTGATAAACCCTTTTTCATCGACGTAGCGGATGAGTAGCTCCTTGGTCTTCCGATCTTGTTCGATCTTGGGGATGCGACATCTCCGGTACACGACCCCGTATTCATGCTCTGCACGGGCGAAATACTTATCAAAATCCTTCCCAAACGACCGCATGTCCATATAGTAGATATGAGTCTCTATTCCAGGTTCGTGTTCCTTAGATATAACTGCTTCTTTGGTTGCATACATGCAACAGACCGATGAGCAATATTTCCGATCGCAGCTTTCATCGCGAGAACCGATGCATTGGAGCCAAGCGATTTTTTTGGGTGGCTTTCCATCGGAGATCCGTTTGATATGTCCCTTGTAAGGTCCAGAGGCGGAAAGCATCCGTTCGTACTCAATGCTGGTCAGCACGTTCGGATACACCTGGTAACCGTAGCTGTCTGCTTTTGGTGGGGAGTACTCGGCAAAACCTGGGGATACGATCACGGCACCGACATCGATAGTCTCAGTTGTTTCCTTCATTTGATGATCGATCGCCTCAGGTCCGCAATACAGGACGCACTGCTGACAATCACAACATCCTGCACAGTTCAGGCAACGTTGCGCCTCGCGAACGACCTGATCCTTCGACAATCCCGGGTCAACCTCGATAAACGATTTTATCCGCTCTTCAATAGTAAGAAAAGGTGGCTGTTCACGAGCATGGGGGATTCGCAGTGTTTCCTTTGGAATCTCAGCTTTCTTTTGTACTTTTGGTTCCCGTCCAGCTCGCAGGTCTTCGTGGTTGAAAAATCGATCAATTGATTCTGCTGCGGCATGGCCTGCGCCTATTGCTTCAACTGCGGAGGCAGGACCAGTCACCGCATCACCACCAGCAAACACACCCTCCTGGGATGTTTGTAAGGTGACTGGATCAGCCTCGATAAACCCTGATTTTGATAATGCGATATTGTTTTCTTCCAGCAGTTTGGTATCAAGCTCTTGACCAATGGCAAATATGACATAGTCACAGGGAACATCGTACGCGGAATCAGGGATGGCAACCGGTCGCCTTCGCCCTGAAGAATCAGGTTCCCCCAGATCCATTTTCACGCACGAAAGACAGGTTTCATTTTCCTTCTTCACAAGCTTTGTGGGAGCGGTCAGATATTTAAACAAAATGCCTTCTTCCACCGCCTGCTGTATTTCATCCTTATGCGCGGGCATCTCCTTTACAGACCGGCGATAGAGCACGGTTACATCACCACCTAGTCGTTTTGCGGTCCGTGCTGAATCCATGGCGACATTCCCACCGCCGACCACCAAGATGGTTTTTCCCTTGAAATACTCAGGAGCAATCATGTTCCTGTTCAGCTGTTTAAGATATTCCACGCCCTCAAGGATGCAGGTATCGGTCCCTGCGCAGCATTCTATCCCTGAGCCACGGGATTTATGTGCACCTATCGCAAGGAGAACTGCTTTGAATCCTTGTTTTTTCAACTCAGTGACCGAAAAATCCCGTCCGAGCTTCTGATTGTTTTTTATCTCGATTTGTTCGGCTTCGCAGAGAGGATCGATCTCTTTATGCAGGTATTCCTTTGGTAGCCGATAATCAGGTACCCCGTAATGCAGCATCCCGCCACTGTATTTCTCTGATTCAAAAATAACGGTCTTATACCCTTTTCTGGCAAGGTCATAAGCTGCGGTCAACCCCGTTGGTCCAGCACCGATGATCGCGACTTTCTGGTCGTTGCCTCTTTTTGTCACATGACTTTGTTTTCCTTGTTTTTTTTCTGCTTTTATTCTCTGATACTCGGCAAGCGTCTCGGGATGTTCATAAATATAATCAGCGACAAAGCGTCTGATATGGCAGATGGAAATCGGCTCTTCGATGTCCTTTCGGTTACAGTCATTTTCACAGGGATGATAACAAATCCTCCCCAGTGACCCTGGGATCGGGATTGTTTCTTTGATGAGTTCATAGGCCTCGGCGAATTTCTCTTGCGCGGCGAGTGCGACAAACCCATGAGCGTTCAATCCAGCAGGACAAGCGATCCGGCAGGGGGAGGTTCCTTCGTTTTTCGTAATTGCAAAGATGTTGGGGATCGCCTGCGGAAACGGTTGATAAATCGCTTTATGCGTAGTCAGCCCTTCATCAAACTCAGATCGCATCGTAACAGGACAGTGCAGGACGCAATCGCCGCACCCGTTACATTTCTTTAGATCGACAAACCGCGGATATTTTTTCAACGTGACATGGAAAGCTCCTACTTCACCAGCGACATCGGTGACCTCTGCGTTTGTGATAATGGAAATATTCGGATGCCGTCCGGTGTACACCAGTTTTGGTGCAAGGATGCACATCGCACAGTCGTTTGTGGGAAATGTTTTATCCAGCTGTGTCATCGTGCCACCGATAGATAGCCCGCGGTCGACGATATATACCCTAAATCCAGCATCCGCTAAATCAAGGGAAGATTGGATACCAGAGATTCCTCCACCGATGACCAGGACTGATCCATGTTTATGAGCAGATGCGGCCTGATGTTTTTTTTCTTTGGTCATACTCGTAAAACTCACATGATGTCGTCAACCATGTTCAGGAGCTGTTTCTTTGTGAAATTCTTATGAATCGAGGCGTTGCTCGGACAGGCGGCGATACAGCCGCCACAGCCAGCGCATAAGGCGTCGTTCACCTCAGCGATTCGTTTTCTTTCATTCAAGGTCCGTGCCTCATACGGGCAGACTTCAACGCAGATCCCGCACCCCGTGCAGACGTCCTCATCGACCATCGCAATCAATGGGTCTATCTCCAGTTCTTCCTGGGATAGGATCGTCGCGGCACGTGACGCTGCCGCACTTGCTTGTGCGACGGTATCTTGGATATCTTTTGGTGCTTGGCAGCATCCAGCGATGAAAATCCCATTGACAAACGTATCAACAGGGCGAAGCTTCGGATGTGCCTCAAGGAAGAACCCGTCACCGCTCAACGTCAAATGCAAGAGCCGTGCAAATTCTATTGCATCAACTCGTGGCATCATCGCAGGAACCAGGACAACCAGGTCGGTCTGTATTTCAAACAACTTGTTGGTCATCGTATCAAAAATATCGATCTTGAGGTTCTCTTTCATGGTCCGTACCTCAGACGGTTGCCCTCGGAACATGTTGGTATGCAACCCTCGAACCTTCCGGTAGAACTCCTCGTAGCCTTTCCCAAAGGACCGAACGTCATTGTAGCAGACGTTGATCTCGACATCGTCCCCGAGCTTCTCGCGAAGCAAGTAGACTTGTTTTAATGCAGTCATGCACCCGATCCTGCAGCACCAGGTACACTGGGTCTCATCACGAGAGCCGACACAGAGGATGAATGTAACGCTCTTTGGTTTCTGCTGGTTTGACGGCCGCAGGATTTCCCCTTTGGTTGGTCCTGAGGAGCTGATCAATCGCTCCAGCTCTAAGGTAGTGATTACATCAGGTGATTGGTCGTAGCCGTACTCATACACCGCGGTGGGGTCCATGATGTCATACCCGGTGGCAACGATTATGGCTCCGACTTTTCGCTCCACGATTTCTTCTTTTTGATCAAAATTGACTGCCCCAGCTGCACAAGCTTTCTTACAGAGAGGTTCATCCCCGCATTTTCCTTTTGTCAAAAACAGGCATTTCTTGTCGTCGATTACGTATTTCAAGGGTACCGCTTGAGGGAACGGCATGTAGGCTGCCCCGCGCTTTCCCATGCCTTGATTAAACTCACTGATCAGTCGGTCTTTGAGTCGACAGGCGCTGGCGCAATCACCACAACCGGTACATTTGTCAACATCAACGTATCGTGGTTTTTTTCTTATCTTGACGGTGTAGTTCCCGATACTTCCTTCAAGACTGGCGACTTCTGAGTAACTGAGCAGTTCGATGTTCTTATGGTTCGCCACTTCCATCATCTTTGGAGTGAGGATACAGGAGGAACAATCAAGGGTCGGGAAGGTTTTATCCAGTTGCGCCATGTGTCCGCCGATACTGGGTTCTCGCTCCACTAGATGGACTTTGAACCCATCGTTAGCAAGATCAAGAGCGGTTTGAATGCCCGCGATCCCACCTCCGATCACTAAGGCTTCCGGGATGACTTTCAAGGTCGATGTTTTCAATGGCTCAAGACTGAGAGCTTTGGATACTGCACTACGAACAAGATACTTTGCTTTCTCCGTCGCTTGCTCTTTGTTGCTATGTGCCCACGAACATTGTTCACGAATGTTCGAGATCTCAACTCGGTAGGGATTCACACCGCCGTCATTGGCGACCCGTCGGAATGTCTGTTCATGCATCCGCGGTGAACATGAGGCTATCACGACACCATCGAGTTTGAATTCCTTGATCGTGTCTTTGATGAGGGTTGCGCCCACGTCTGAGCACATATACTTGTAGTGTTTTGCGACTACTACGCCGTTCAGATGAGATGCGTACTCGGAAAGTGCTTCGATGTCGACGGTTTGTGCGATGTTGATGCCGCAATGACAGACGAACACACCGATGCGACGCATCTATTTCGCGCCTCCCTCTTGGAGTTTTTGAACGGGACTGAGGTTCAACTCAAGTCCTAGCTTCTCACTACTGATCCCCATCGCTAAACCGAGCAACTGGGTCAGATACAGGACCGGGACATCGAGCTTTGCAGCAACGGTCTCCCCTGCTTTAGTTTGTCTACTGTCAAACATCTTATGACACCATGGACAGACATCAACCATCGCTTGGATTCCTTGCTCTTGGATCGCTTGGAGCTTCTGCCCAGTCTTTGTCAACGCAGACTCCGGAAGATTCGTAAGCAAGGGTGCGCCACAGCAATCAAGCTTCTGAGGATAGTTTACAGGTTCGGCACCCAAAACCTTCAGGATCGCTTCGATCTTCTGCGGGTTCTCAGAGTCATCGATACGACCGATTTCACTGGGACGAAGAATATGACATCCGTAATGTGCTGCGATCTTTAATCCGTGTAATGGTTTTTTCACCTGTTCCTTTATCTTTTCGATCCCTATTTCATCATATAATAGGTCGACGGTATGAGCGATGTGCCGTTTCTCAGTGTATTTCAGATCCTCAGCAGCAAGCATCCCGTTGATGCGTTCCATCATCGCTGGGTTTTTTTCAAGGATATATTGGCATTCGGTTAACGCAAGATGGCACATCGCGCAGGGGACGAAGAGGTCAAGATGATGCTTCTCGGCGATAGCCAGGTTTCGCGCAGAAAGATACAACGTAAGAAGTTGGTTGACACTTTTCATGGGCTCTCCGCAACAGGAAAAACCCTCCACATCGACAAGTTCGACCCCTAGCAAAGGTAGTGTTTCTCTGATCGAAAGCTCATAGGCATACTGCTCCGTGGGCATCAGACAACCGGGAAATAGCGCATATTTCTTTTTCATTATGTCTAGACCTTTTCCATCGCGATTTTCATGATTCCTGCCTGGAACTTGGCAACATCAGTAGGTTTTGAAAGAGGAGGAAGGGAAAGTTCGTCTCGTTTCACCGGTTTATTTGATCGGGTCGTGGTCTGTTGGATGTCCTGTATGAGACCTATCGAAAGGATAGATTGGAGCATTCCAGTATATTTTCCCGGGATTTGTTTTCCGCTTGCTACCGCCATATTTTTCAGCGCAAACAAGATTTCGACTGGTGCGACGCGTTGCGGGCAGCGCTCCCTGCATTTCAGGCAGGTCATGCACGTCCAGATGACATCGGCGTTCACCAGTTCGTTGATGAGCCCTCTTTTAAGAAGCGCGACGATCTTATGCGGCTCAAGCTCAAGGAGTTTGTGTGCTTCACAGCCTGAGGTACATTTGCCGCATTGAAAACAATACTCTGAGATTTCGTCCTGGAGCTTTGTGAGTCGATCATTGAGTTCCTTTCTCAGATCTGATTGCGGTTCCCCCATAGAAGTCAAGTCGATGATGCTCATTTCCGTCTCACTCTATATATTAAATTAACAATCGTTAACTATATATACTTTTCCGACTTCCTTGCAAAAACGTTTATCTAAAAGAGATATTTAAAGCTATCAATAAAATTAACCCTTTCTTTTCACCATTCCAAATGCTGTCAATTAATATAGCAAAATACAATATCCCTGGGCATGGGGGCCTATAATGAAACAGATCAACGAAAAACAACTTCTTGAAAAAGCCAACAAACCATCAAAAGACGCTATGAGGCTACATCCATTCTATCATGGAAAAATCGAAATCATCCCAAAATGCCGGGTGAACGACTTCAATGATTTCGCGATCTGGTACACCCCTGGCGTCGCAGAACCATGCAAAGACATCCAGAAACACCCACTCAAAGTGTACGATTACACCAACAAATGGAACACTGTCGCTGTGGTAAGCGACGGCACTCGGGTGCTCGGCCTTGGGGACATCGGCCCCGAAGCAGGGCTCCCGGTCATGGAAGGAAAATCACTCCTCTTCAAATACCTCGGAGGTGTCGATGCCTATCCGATTTGTCTTGATACAAAAAACCCTGACGAAATCATCCAAGCGGTCAAATGGCTCAAACCAAGCTTTGGCGGCATCAATCTTGAGGACATCGCAAAACCAAAATGCTTCTACATCCTCAACCGACTCCGAAAAGAAATGGACATCCCGGTCTGGCATGACGACCAACAAGGGACCGCAACCATTGTCACCGCAGGGGCAATCAACGCGTTAAAAATCGTTGGAAAACCGCTAAAGACCACACTTGTCTCAATGATCGGTGCAGGTGCGGCAAACATAGCAATAGCCCGGGTTCTCATCGCCGCTGGGGTTCAGCAAAAAAACATCATCATGGCAGACAGTAAAGGCATTCTCCATACCTCACGAAAAGACCTGGAGAAAGACAAAAACACAAACCCGGAAAAATGGCAGATGTGCCAAAAATCAAACGCAGAAGGCCGGACAGGGACCATCGCAGACGCCATGAAAAATACCGATATCTGCATCGCAGCAAGTAAACCAGGTCCAGGGACCATCAAAAAAGAATGGGTCGCCTCTATGGCAGATGACTCCATCATGTTTGCCTCAGCAAACCCCGTTCCTGAGATCTGGCCCTGGGAAGCAGAAGAGGCAGGAGCTCGCATCATTGCGACAGGGCGCTCAGATTTTCCTAACCAAATCAACAACTCCTTAGGATTCCCAGGGATCTTCCGGGGAACACTCGATGTCCGCGCAGAAACCATCACCGATGAAATGTGCATCGCCGCAGCATTGGAGCTGGCAAAAACAGCGGAGGACAAGGGGTTGAGCGATACCTACATCGTTCCAACCATGGACTCCTGGGAAGTGTTCCCTCGAGAAGCAGTCGCGGTAGGAATGAAAGCAATCTCCCAAGGGATCGCTCGTCTCAAACCATCACGCCAGGAGCTCTATGACCATGCCATGACCATCATAAAGAAATCCAGGGATATCACACAAACGTTGATGAAACAAGGATACATCGCACAAGCCCCAGAATGAGTTATCTCTCGGAGAAACAGCGAGAAATGAAAAAACTTAAATCAGAATATCCGTTCACCGTTCTCGGAACCATCTGATCATCAGAGATCTATTTCCTTAGATTAACAAAGGTGTCTGAAATGAAACAAAGCGTAAAAACGATCACAAAAAAAGATTTTTCATTGTTTGTAAACACATTGATAAAAGACGCAACCTACGATGTCGTTGGAGTGGTAGCAAAAGGAAAACGTTTTATCTTTGATACCCTTTTTTCAGCAGACGACCTACAACTTCAGTATGATGTGACTATCCTGCCCCCAAAGAAATATTTCCTGCCACAAACCGAGTCGTTACTAAAATTTTCTTTAGAAAAACCCTTCGAAGAAAAAGAAACCCTCAATGACACACCGCGTATCATCATTGGAGTCCATCCTTACGACATCATTGCCTTGGAACAGACCGATCGGCATTATCTTGATTCTCAACAAGACAATTTCTACAAAAAACGCCGAGAGAGCACTATGATCATCGGAG
This sequence comes from Thermoplasmata archaeon, assembly GCA_003942085.1. Taxonomy (GTDB): domain Archaea; phylum Thermoplasmatota; class E2; order DHVEG-1; family DHVEG-1; genus SM1-50. Next base: position 32,516 of record DQIQ01000002.1, read on the forward strand.
TTGATATCCAGAATGTCTCTGAGCGATCGTTTGCTGCAAGCATGAAAACAAACGTCACTGACACAGGTTTTGATTTGTTGCTCACCGATATTGGGAATGCCTATGCGGTGACCATTGGCTCTGAAAAAGGAAATAAGCTGTTGAAAAAATATGCAACGGTCAACGACGCCTCAAACGCTGATCTGAAAAAAATTAAGACGGTTCGCGATGCTGTAATAAAGAAATATAAACAAAAAGTAAAAATCGATAAAAAAGACTGGTCCGCCCTTCTTGTCGGAAACTATCATCATGCGATATGGGAGGAACATGCTGACGTCTGCATGGAATGCAGCTCATGCACCATGGTCTGTCCAACCTGTTTTTGTTATGATGTCAAAGAGAACGTGTCATTGACCCTCAAGGACGGCACCCGAACCAGAACCTGGGATGGCTGCATGCTGAAAGATTTTACAAAAGTCGGCAGCGGAGAAGTCTTTCGCGACGAAGTCAAAGAACGATATCGTCATCGATTCTTCAGAAAAGGCAATTACCTCCCGGAGCGCTATGGATTTGTCGCCTGTGTGGGATGCGGTCGATGCGGCAGTGCATGCTTACCTGATATCGCTGATCCCTGCAACCTCATCAACGAGCTTGCTCATTTTGATTCACAGGAAAATACAGGAAGATTCTTCATTACTGAAGAAAATGAGATGTTGGAAAAAGGAACAATTCATGTCCCGCGCAGTGCAACGATAAAAAAAATAACACCATTCAATGAACTGGACACCTTATTTGAAATTGAACTTGATGATAAAAAACCTTTAGGGCATAAGCCAGGACAGTTCGTCGAGGTATCGGTTTTTGGATATGGGGAAGCACCATTCGGTATCTCAAATCCCCCTGGAAATACGCCGGTCTTTGAAATAATGGTCCGCCAAGTCGGGAACGTCACAAAAAAACTATGTTCATTAAAACCAGGCGATAAAGTTGGTATCAGGGGGCCGCTGGGTAATGGATTTAACGTACAATCATTCGAAGGAAAAACATTACTTTTTACCTCCGGTGGAACTGGTATGGTCCCGATGCGTTCTCTCATCAACCACGTCCTTGATCCAAAGCTAAGAGATAAATTCAAGGAAGTCATCATTCTGTATGGAGCAAAACGCCCAAAGGAAATCACCTTTATGCCTGATGTTGAACAATGGAAGAAAATACATGACGTACAATGCGAGCTTACCGTTGATCGATGTGAACCAAATGAATGTTGGGGTGGATGCACCGGTCTGATTACCACGTTATTCCCGAAGATAAAGGCAGATAAACTTGATTCGAAGAATACGATAGCAGTAGTGATCGGACCACCAGTGATGTACAAATTCGTCATCAAATGTCTGCAGACCCTTGGAATACCTGATGATAATATCTACGTGTCTCTTGAGCGTCGTATGAAATGTGGTGTCGCAAAATGCGGACATTGCCAGATGAACGGCGTCTACGTCTGTAAAGAAGGCCCAGTCTTCAATTATGGGAAACTAAAACAATTACCAGAGGCGTTTGAATGAAACAAAAACCACGGGTCGCTGTCTTTGATTTTGCAGATTGTGAAGGATGTGAGCTTGAAATCGCTGATCTCGAGGAAGAAATCCTTGATTTGATTTCACTGGTTGATATCGTCTCGTTTCGAGAGGTGATGAAGGAGCATTCTGATACTTATGATATCGCTATTGTCGAAGGCTCCATTATGCGGCCGATGGATGAACAACGGCTAAGAGGGATCCGGAGTCGCGCAAAAATCCTTATTGCCCTTGGTGCCTGCGCAACCATGGGTGGGGTCAACAAGATTAGGAACCAATGGATGCCGGATGAAGTAAAAAAAGATGTGTATGGTGATGCAAACCTTAAAGGAAACGAGCTTTTTGATGTTTTTCAAACCAAGGCGATCAACGAAGTCGTGCCTGTTGATTATTATATCTATGGCTGTCCCATTGATCGTGATGAATTTAAATCGGTCATCACCGCAATTGCTTTGGGGAAGAAACCTGAGATCCCCCGGTATCCTGTCTGCGTCGAATGTAAGAAAAACGAAAATATCTGCCAATTCGAGCTAGGCGCATTCTGCCTTGGTCCGATCACTCGCGCGGGATGCAAAGCGATCTGTCCGACCCATAATAGCCCCTGTGAAGGATGTAGAGGTCTCATCAAGAAGCAGGAAGCAGATTGCGTCAAAGCGGTATTGGAACGATACAAGCTTTCCTATGAGGATATACGACGACGATGCACGATGTATAACTATGGACGAAAGGAGTGTAGTTACGATGAGTAAAGATTTTTCTGTTCATGTTGAACATGTCACCCGTGTTGAAGGCCATGGCAATATCATTCTTGATGTGAAAAACGGTAGGATCGAAAAACTACAATGGAATGTTGTTGAGGCGCCGCGGTTCTTTGAAGCGATGTTGCGCGGACAGCATTATAACGAGCTGCGCCCGATCACCTCACGGATCTGTGGGATTTGCTCTATCGGTCATTCCCTTGCCTCGTTAAAAGCAACGGAAGATGCGCTGGGGGTGAAGATCACCAAGCAGACTGAGATGCTGCGTCGTTTAGCGATTCATGCGGAGAACATGCAGAGCCATATCCTTCATATTGGATACCTTGTCGCACCTGATCTCTTTGGCGTGGGCAGCGTATTTCCAATGGTAGGGACCCATACAGAAGCGGTACTCAAGATAGTGAAATTGCATCGTCTTGCCAATGAGATGTCCGATTTGATTTGCGGACGAACGATCCATCCTATTCGAATGGTGGTCGGTGGTTTTTCCATGCATCCGACAGAAAAACAGCTTGTCCAATTAAAAAATAGATTACTTGAAGCGCAGGAACTCACAAAGGAGATTGCCTCACTCGTTCAGAGTGTCGGTGATAAACTCCCAGCCTTCACACGCGAAACCGAGTATATTGGATTAACCTCAGATTCCGAATATGCGTTGTACGATGGTAAAATTGCATCAACCGACACAGGAGTACATCCTGCCTATCGGGACTATAAAGAAATCATGGAAGAATATTTTGTCCCTCATTCTACTGCAAAATATGCGAAACATGCACGAGAATCCTACATGGTTGGTGCACTTGCACGATTCAACCTGAATAGCAAACAACTTCATCCAGATGCTCAAGACGTCGCCCATATGTTTGGACTAAAACCTATCAACTACAACCCGTTCATGAATACGATCGCTCAGCTTGTGGAATTTACTCATAGCATCCAGGATTCTCTTTCTTTGATTGATTCACTCCTGGATCAAGGTATAAAGCAAGAAAAACCGATTCGGCCAGCAGTAAAGGCAGGTCGGGGCGTTGGTCTTGTTGAAGTACCCCGTGGGATCCTTGTCCATGATTACACCCTCAACTCAAAAGGGTATTGTACAAAAGCGAATTGTATTATTCCAACAAACCAGAACCATGCGAACATCCAGTTAGATATGGAAAAACTAGTCCCTGAGATAATGAACAAATCACCAAAGGAAATCGAATTGACCTTAGAGATGTTGGTGCGGGCATATGATCCATGTATCTCCTGCTCGACCCATTATCTCGATGTCATCTTCGTCTAATTACTATTCATTATGAATACGATAGGCATTATAGGATTAGGAAATCCCCTCCGACGTGACGATGGCATTGGTCTGGTTCTCCTTGATCAAATGCAGTGTTATACAAAAGAATTCGGAAAAAATATCACCTTCATAGACGGGGGGACCGGTGGCATGAACCTGCTGCATCAGCTTTCTCGATTTGGTTCAATTCTCATCATTGATGCGGTTGATTTCAAAGGAAAACCCGGGGACGCAAAGCTGTTTAGCTTAGAACAAATTAAAAGTAACAAAACACCCGAGCTTTTCTCAACACATGAATCAGATTTTATTACAATCCTTGCTCTTTCAGCGCAGTTAAACGAACTGCCTGAAAATGTTTCCTTGTTTGGTGTGCAGCCCTTTGATGTATCATTCGGAACCGGGTTATCAAAACAAATCGTCCCCCTACTTGATGATCTGAGCAAGAAGCTGAAAAAGGAGATACTGAAGCTGATCAAGGATAATCTGACATCATAAGATCTCATCTAGGGACTGTTGTTCGAGCGTTATTTCTTCAGGTTTTTTCTTGTATTTTTTCCAGATAAATGAGATACAGACTGTTAATATGATGCTAACAATAGGTAATACAATCGCGGTCAGCACGTTTTCTAATACCATATAGTCGATGATGAAAAGTAAACCAAAGGAGAAAATCATGATGCCAGAGAATAGTTTTAGCCTCTGCACTTGCCATTCAGAAAGTTTCATCGTTCCCAGGGTCAGGCTGAATAGCAGTAAAATGATGATGAGCGGGATGACGTATACCACATTGTAAAAGAAAATGTAGAGATAATATTCAAGCAGTGGAAGCTGGGCCTCAGCCAGCCGTGTCGTATAAATAAGAGGAAAGCCAAGCGTGCAGAGCAGCTCATAAAAATTCACACTCACCGCCAAAAATATTGTGCCTCCCAGCATTGCAAGGAGTGAGGGAGATTTTACGAGTTTTCGTATCCGTTTGAATGTTACGGATCGTTTCTCTTCAGGGATACTCAGACTTGGACCTTTCTTCAAAGAAAAAAAATCCTTGATGTTGAACAGACCGATTCCAACGGCAATAATTCCTACTGCCAGAGAGATCATTTTGATGAACGTCGCGGTGATAAGGAGCGTATTAAACATCACAAACATGAAGATGAAGTAGAAAAACCCTGAAAAAAAGATAAAGATACCACCCACGAGCAGCATCCTACGTCTTGATTGAAGATACAATAATAGATTTAGCAGAAAGATCAGGATGAAAAAGGAACAAGGATTGAAACTATCCAATCCTCCCAACACTATGGTCAACACAGGGAGAGACAGGGACGTAAGATTGACCGTTCCGATCCATGGTATGTTCAGGGTATTCATATCATATTTGTTATGAATGCTAAGGTTTATAATGTACTGATCGATGCTCTCAGTTATCTCATCGTAGGTCAGGTTTGCCTTTGGGATTCTTGTCTCATTATTGATTATAACTGATGGAAAACTAAGTCCCCGAACATGCATTTCGTTACGATTTGTCGCATTCGAACTGACCTCTTTTTTTTGGATGATTACCACTCTTGAGTAATTCTCTGCATAATGAACCGTTATATTATCGATGATTGAAACAGCTGATTTACAGGAACTACAGGTCTCAGAATAATAAAAATCAACGATAATTTGATTTTCCGCTAGAACCGATGTAGTCAAAATCAGCAGGAGACCAAAGGCGATGACCATGGTAAAATATCGGTTCTTTTTCATGTAACCTATCCACCCGAGACCACTGGTGGAGATAGGGTAATTTCATCTCCGTTACTTACAATGGCATCATATGAAGCATACATTTTATTTTTTGTCACCATCATGCGGCTTTTATCTTTTTCTGCTGCAGGATACACTTTCACAAAAGCATCGACAACATCCCTGAGGGTGTTTCCAATGGAGATGTCAAGATTTATTTGATCTTTACCAGCGAAGTCTTTGTATCGTCCAAACACCAGAACTGTTATTATCATGGGCTTCATCCTTTAGGCAGATTCTTTTTACTTTTTCCCGCAGACCGGACAATCGGGGTTCCTTTTAATATTCATGACATCAAAACATTGATCCCAGACGTCATAGATAATAAGCCCAGCAAGGGGTTTTCCAAGTAATAGTTTTATGGTCTCATTGCATTGAATTGAAGCGATTGTTGCAGGAAGACTACCGAGCACGGGAATTTCACCAGGGATCGATTCTGGGATGTTTTGAGAGATACACTGGAAACACGGTGTCTTCTGCGGAAGAACTCCCATAATCATACCAACCGTCTCATATACTCCTGCATAAACCCAAGGAATATTATAGTGCAATGACACGTTGTTGATAAGATGGCGCAGTGACACACTATCAGTGCCATCCACGATCACATCAGCGTTTTTTACAAACGATTCGATATTTTCTTTTGTTATTTTCTGGTTGATACCTCTTATATGTGCCTCAGGGTTGATCGCATGTAATCTTTCCTCAAGAATAAGTGCTTTCGATTTCCCAACATCCTCTTGGGTAAAGAGGGATGTTCGATGAAGATTTGTGATATCAATCGTATCCTTATCAATGATGTCTATGGTGCCAATGCCCATCCGAACAAAGATATTTGCACTGTTACTTCCAAGGCCTCCACCACCAATAATCACTATGTTTTTTTTGGACAGCGTCTCCTGTCCTCTCTGACCGAATTCTTTGACTAAGATCTGTCGTCTATATCGCTCTAGGTTCATGGTACTACCTTACTGTTTCCCTGAAATTATTTGCTTAAAAATGAAGTTGGCTTATAAATACATTACCTGCCCACTAATTTCGTGAATAGACGATTGCCAAATACGGATTTTTGTCTTTAGTTGACGATTGCCCCGGCTACTTGGTCGATATAAAATGCCAGGTGTTGGCCGACATATTGTTCTTTTGCGACCATGTGAGGTTGCCAATGAGAGACCGTTGATATGACCATGATGTTATTGTCAACGATATCGGGGAACGTAAGGTTCCCATGTTTTGCAGCACCATCAAAAGCAACGGTGTAGGTTTGTGTCTTCTGTGGTGAAAGGAATACTATTTTCTTAATTGCGTAATCAAGGAAGGCATAATGATAGGGGTGACCATTTTGCATCTGCCATCGAGAAACAATCTCTGTGACATAGGATCGTAAGATACCAATGTAAAGTTTATTACCGGTATTCTTCACTGTCACTGTGATGTCCAATTTTGCATTTCCATGTCCGGTCACATTGGTGGTAACCTCAAGAGGATGAACGGTTCGTGCTCCTGCTTCTTCGATTGCAGGACGGTAAAGTAATTCAGTCTGTTGGGGGGTCGAAGAAGATCCAACTATCTGGGAAAATCCACCATCAATAAACACGGTTGGGAATGCGTATCCACGGTATTGTGCCGTCCGATCTTTTGCAAGTTTTGATTGATCATAGACAAGTGCGACATAATAGAAAGGATACTCCGCGCTGTTGTAAATATTATACAATGCTTCTGCCGCATTCGGACAATTCGGGCACCACGTCGCGGTCTCTTCCTCGATAAAAACTGTATGATTGAAATTCGAGTTTGTTGGAAGAGCGTTTTTCTGAGGTTGGACTATAGTGGTGCTGGTCATTGTTGTAACTGCTGCTGCAAACGGCGAAACCAATAATATCGCCGCTACGATAAGTAATATCATCTTTTTCATATTATTCCCCTTTTTATTTTAATAATATATGGAGACTTGCTATTTAAATATTTACTCTGTTTTCTTTTTAACCAGTTCTCTTGCTGGGATACCCCCATATGTTTTACCTTTTATCAACACTTGGCCTTTGGTGACCACGGCACCAGCTGCCACGATGGCGTCATCTTCAAGGACTGCTCCAGGCATAATAATAGCCCCGGCACCAATAATACAGTTATTTCCCACCCGTATTTTATCCATAAAAATCGTCTCATATTGCATGTTATGAATATGTCCATAGATGATAGCATATTCTCCCATGGTGACGTTATTTCCAAACTCTGTCAGACAGGGGTCTTTTATTACTCCTCCGACGAGTGAGTTTTGACCAATTTTCATCCCAAGAAATCGTAAATACGTTTGTTTTGTTTTTCCCAAGGGAAATATTTCTAGGAGCTTTCGAAAGGGAGTATAGAGAACACAGATTAGAGTCCATTTGATGGTGTTTTTATTTCTGAATGTATAGTCATGAGTTCCTGGTTGATAGGTAATGTGAAAAAGCCTTATTATAGCACCGGTGATATAAAGCTCGGAGATGAATAATAAAACCGCTGCGAGGTAGAGCACAATCGGCAGTACCAGAAACTGCCATAATTTCGTAAAAGCGAAATAATGGAAATACTGATGAAGAATATAAAAAGCAACAACCATCGGAACAAGCGCGATAATAAAGATTATCGATGGAATGAGCGTAAAGAAATAAGACCAGAGTGGTCGTTGTGCTTTTTTCTGTTTGATTATTTCTTCAGACATGAAGATGTCAATATCTTCAGAGGATAAAAAATCTACTAATGAACCATATTCTTTACTTTGACATTTAACCAACGTATATTTAAATAGAATCACACCAACAACATCCTACTGGAGATGTTTTCCAATGGTGAAAAAAAATCCTAAGAAACCACAACGGTCAAAACAGCTTCATAAGGATAAAAATACCTATTCCAAAAAACAGCAACGCTACTATGCATTTGGATTCCTTATCGGTGAATATTAAACAAATTTTTTAGATGATGATCTGATTATATTCGGCATATGCCTGGTTCATATCAGAAGTATACCCCTCGAGATCATTGGATTCCTTAAAAATCAGGATTGCATGGTTTTCGAAGGAGACTGCGTTTTGGAAATGCTGTAGATTTTCACCAGATAAATTCATTCCCATAAACTGTTGATACAGACGGAACACTACCTGGGTCAAAGTAAACGCATAATTGATCATAAGCTGATCATCGGAGAGATTTGCTTCGGTAAACATCTGCGATTTACTACCATTTTTCAGATCAGAATAAAAGGGAGTTACATAGGTATTATCGATCCATAACCACCGTTCTTCTCCTTTCATAGCTGGAAAAATATAATCTCTTTTCGTGTCTTGCTCATCTTGAGGATAACACACTCTATTGACCACCTGATGTTTTGTCGCATAGGGCGATGTTCCCCGAGTCGTTTCTACCAGAACCCATCCGTATCCTGGGCAATAGTATTCGACCATGTAATGCATTTGTGTCCAAAACCCTTGATCATTGTTTACGAGCAGGACTCTTGCTGGAACATGATATATCCTGAAAAAAGCGCATGCCAGATGGGATCTTCCCACGTTCTCACCATTAGTCAATAACGTTGTCCGGGCATCCTGCGATAGTAAAAGCCCGGTGTCTAGTCCAAAGACAAAGAGAAAATATCTATGGTATTTTATGAAGGGAGCAATCCGACCAGCGTAACGGATGAGATTATCACTCAACCCATGGAGTTGTCGTGCTTTATGTCTAATGAGGAGACTATGGAGCTGTACTTCTTTGGTCGAGGCGAGCCAAACCTTGGTTTCATCTGGTATTTGATATTTTTTAGGGATCTTTACATTGGGCGGAAGATCACTGAAATCATGATTTTTCACAAGTACCCAACAAGAGAAATGAAGCAAAACACTGTCACCTTTTTTCATTGGATTTAAAGTAAAATTAATAATTTTATTTGGTGGTAACGTATCATTTTCTATTCTATAGTGGACGATTCCAGACAGTGAACTATCATTGTAGAGCTCGAGCATCAGGGGGACCTGATACGCATAATCTGGTGGAAACGAAAACCGTATATGAAAAACACCAACATCATTTGATGCATTAACATATAAATAGTGTTCGACACGAAGAAGATAAAGGTCTTTTTCTCCTTCATACAGAACTTTTGTATTAACCGTATTTTCAACGTTTTGCATACTAGTTACTGAAATGGAAAAAATAGGTACACTACAAAAAAGAATTATACCAATCGCTAGCAGTTTTTTTGAGCAATTCTTTTTTATTGGTTTGATTTTCATTTATCTACTAAAATATTACATTTATAAACTATTTATACCTTTTGTCGTAAATATCGGGAAAGAGTATATAAAAAAAGGGAATTAATACATGGCTATTTTTTCTCGGCAACAATGATGAATTTCCACTCGTTTTTCTTCCCTTCGCTCTCAAGAATGTCAAATCCTGATTTTTTGAAAAACATCTCCACTTCTTCCTGTGTATGCGCAAGCTGATACGCATCAACATGATATCTGGTGACGTCTCGACCTGCGGAATTGAACAACATTCCGATTTTGATGCCGAAAAGCTTCCATTTCGGAAAATCCCGATTCAATGCTTCAAATATGATTCTCCCGTGGGGTTTTAACACGCGATGCATTTCTAAAAAACTCTCATGGGGCTGTTTCCAGTAGGGCAGACTGAACCTACTTACGATGGTATCGATGGTCCTGTCTTTCAGAGGTATTTTTTCTGAGATGCCAAGAACAGGCTCAAAGATATATTCACCAGATTGGTAAACGTTTTCTTTTGCTAATGCTAACATCTTCTTTAAAGGATCGACTCCAATAACGGTCGCATCTGGGATCTGTCTAAGAATTTCAACCGAAAGTAAGCCGGGTCCAGTCCCAAGATCAAGAATGCGAGGATCTGATGTCACCGTATGTTTTTTCACGATTTTCGAAAGAGAGATATACAAATCGGAGAATTTTTTCATGTATTCTGCAAATTCTTCTGCGGTTTTGTCATCGACCAAAAACTCACGACCACATAATTTCATAAACCTGAACGAAGAAATAATGTTTTTGCTTTAGAAAATTATTCATAAATCCGAGTATTTTTTACCGTAATTACAAGCTTCTGTGATTCAAGCACGTGATAGTTACGAATTTCTGCAAAAGAGTGAAGTGTGATGATCTGGTTCGATTCATGGATGACATAAGAGATACCAGAAAGCGTGGAAGCAAACGACTCGTTATTTCCCTCATCAGTAAATAATCTTAAATGGAATGCGCTATCGACCCCGAAATTCTGATCAATATCGATTTGGATGGAGGAAGTAACACAGGCGGTCTCTACAGGAATCCATCCGTTAAGACCTCCTGACCCACCGACAAACACCTCCACCCATGCATGAGCGGTCGCAGTCACAGTCCCGTCATTATTGTCGGTCAATAAATACCCGCGAATGAATCGTGCAGGGATACTAAGTGCTCTGCAGAGCGAAATATACAGAAAAGAGAGATCATCGCAATCCCCTTGTTTCTCGTGTAATGTTACCAAATCTTGTCGTACTCCTTCTTCACCAGGATGGGTTTGATACTTGATGTTTTGTTTCAACCACACAAATAACGATTTTGCCAGCAGAAACGAATTATTCGTCTTTGCGCCGATGAGAACTCCATCAGCAATTGTGGTGATGGCAGTATTATGTGGATCGATAAAACGTATTGTCTCATTTCCTTGTACTCGCGTGAACCGGCTGACGATCTCTGGATGTCTCTCTTTTATCTCAGCGATGGTTAACACATCCGCCCCATTTAAATCAGCAACTAAATAGCTGTCAACCTCCACCTGGGCGGTAATTCCTAATTCAAACACCTGTTCATTTTTTCCTGATATATTCCAATGGATAAAGGTATTATTTCCCAGTGTTTTCTTTTGATATTCATAATTGAACAACAAACTATATGTGGAAGTCCCAACGAGGACTTCAGGGGTATCGCACCAGTATGTGATCTCGTACAACCCCTCACCCGTGCTGTTCACCCGATATCCATAGGAGATATTATAACTGATTTTAGTAGGTGTAGCTTCGTATGTGGTTGGAGGAAATACAAGCTCACAACCAGATAAAAGAACTACTAGCTCAAGCATGCCAGCGATACAGAGACACCATATATTTTTTTTCATGCGATCCTTGGTTTGTCTCTTTTAAATAATCCTAGCCCATGCTTCTGCAGCGGAGATTGAGATTTCTTATCATGAGCCGTATGATACCGACATCCGCTACCCATCGGACATTGAAGACAGCTAGGATTATCCTTATGACAGAAATTGCTCCCAAGCTGAGCGAGAGATTCAAGATATTTATACACATTCTCTTTCATTTCCTCTGCTTCAACACTAAGGAATTTAATAGTCTCATCTGGGTCATCAGTAGTCACCCAGCCGAGTCTTTTTGCAACACGATTCACCATGACCGCTTTCTCGGTGACATTATTTTGTATATTTTCTGTCTTCTGTGCGGGGGTTGCCTCTTGTCGTGATGGTGGTGGCGGCATCTTCGGCATTTTGACCTTATATTCAGAGGGATCAATGTCTTTGAAGACCGTGACAGATTTCCCACCATGATCGGTCTCTCTGGTCCTTATCTCAACAAGGATCGGAATCTGAATGGAGGCACCAGAAATCAACGCAACCCCGATGGGCAGCCGCTGGATTTCATCATAAGTCTGACTCGTAAGACCTTCAACAGACTGGATTATTGCCTTCAGATCATTCGGATTTGTCACCTTTAAAATAATATTCGTGTTACACTGAGAAATGATATTTTTATCAATCTTTGCGGGCCGTTGACTGACCACACAGAGACCCATACCAAATTTTCTTCCTTCAGACGCGACCGTTCGAAGCATACTGGAAGAAACCGCATGACCAATCCCATGCTCAGGACAATAATTATGCGCCTCTTCTACAACAAAGAGAAACGGCGGGATCTTCCCAGCTTTCCTATCCTTGAATAACTCTTCTGTTAGCCGTGCGACCACCACATCTTGAATATCAGGGGGTACACCACGCATATTAATAATCGAACATTTTCCTTTCTGGACAAGCTCTTCAGTAGATGTTCCTTTCTCAGAAAACACACCAATAGAATCCAAGGATTCCAATGATGCAATCACGTTCCACCGTGCGTTACTCTTGGTCCGCTCCACTGCTTCGATAATATCTCTAATACTATAGACCTGTTTGAACTCCTTGAGTTCTTTGATCGTCTGATACAAGACCGCTATCTGAGGACCAGAAAGTTTTGCTCGCAGTAACTCAAGGATCTCCCTTCCTTCAAGATTCATACCATTCAGTGTCAAATGAGTAGTCCCGTCCCCTATAGGAAGAGGCGAAAACGCAACGATTTGACTGCTGTAGTCATTTGCTTTTACCCCGAATTTCTCCATGTTCTTCTGATCTTTCTTGTCTTTATTCGGTTTACCTAGCGAAATGTATTCACCATGAGTATCGATGATGACCAGCGGGATTTTCTTCTTTAACAGTTCCTCGATAAGAACACCACAGGCGTAACTTTTTCCACCGCCGGTTTTTGCAAGGATACAAATATGCTTCTGGACCAATGAATCAATATTGAGAAATACTGGAAGATCATGACCTTTCAAAAGACCAAGATACGCCCCATTTTGTTTCTCTGCTTGCAAACCAAGGACATGTCGTATGAGATCCTCATGCGCAAGAGTAATCTGAGCACCTGCTTCAAATGGACTGCGCGGAGCCTGCAAATGCCCTTCTTTATCTCGATATCCAATCACCTCTGCGTAGGCTGAAACATCGCTTTTTATAGGAGGAACCGATCCGTTGCTTTTAATGGTGATCGCATCCTCAAATTTCAAATCAGAGTACCCTTTGATATCCATAACTTGAGCGAGTACATAACCTTCTTCATGTGGTGCGGCGACATAATCAAACTTCCGGAGATTACGAGCATCAACCGTAAAGTTGAATTTTGTTGAACCAACGTCTCCATATATAAGACCGACGAAGTCGTTTTTTTGTTGTTGCATCCATACCCCTTTTGTTGTCTTGGTGCGGAATATTATGCAGGGTTATTATAGTTTTGGTATTTTTCTTCTCGCATCAAGCGGTAACCCTGCGCAGAGTTCAAGAGATTCGATTTCCATGAAGTGCAAATTCCCAGGGATGACTATCGTATGCAAGGGTGGACCGAAATCCTGGTTCCGTAGAACGTATATTGTGTTTGCGGCAACTATCACATCAGGTGCGCCTGCTCGAGCAACGACACACGCAATAGTATCAGCTGTTATAAGATTCTTCCTGAGTTTTTCCTCCATCTTTAAAAGTAATTCAAACCCGACATTTGCAGTCATGTATTGATCTTTTTCTGCTTGGATATCAAGTAGGACTAGCGTATGCAATCCCATTTTCTTATTATTATTAATTACACTATAGGGGCTTGTCGGAAAATATTCTTTCTCAGTAAACGCAAGGGTGGTCGTTCTACCGAATTTGTAATTCTGCAGACCAAGAAGCCCAGGAACAGCAGTCGCAATACTGCCGCTATGAATAATCTGTGTTGAGGAGCCTTGTTTTATTGCCCGAAGCCGAAGATCAATATGTGTCGTTGCGATCATTGGATCGCCTGCGGTGAGAAACACGACATTTTTATTCCTAGCTGCATTGATAATTTTATCCCCTTTCTCTGTTTCTTCCCTTGAGATGATTTCGATTTTTTTACCGATGAGCTTCTCAAAGGCATCAATATCGAAATGTCCAAGCTTAGCGGTATAAAATTCAGCGAACACCACATCGCACTGTTTTAGTTCCTGCAAACCTTTTAATGAAACATCTTGCTCATCATACAATCCTAAACCAACAAAAACAAGGCGTCCTTTTGACATTTTTTCACAATCCTTCATGGTCGTGACATTCAAAAATGTTATTCCATGCATTGATAAATTTCGAAAACATTTAAAACACCTACGTGATTCGTAAACGTGGGCGACAACTACCGGCTCTTTTTTATTACTTCTGTTACACAGTCCTCGCAATCTTTTTTTCCCCCACATGTCAATCTCGCACGTGTTATCAGTGTACCAGGAGAAAAATAAGGAAAGATTTAAATTACAGGAGACGTATTCCTGGCAGGAGGTGTATTATGACATACAAACACGAGGGTTGGACCTTATACACAAGGAACGTAAAGCTTAAAGGCGGAAGAAATCAAACCATTTATTTCTTCAGCAAAAGATCACCAAAGAGTGGAACAACCTGCGATTTACCAAACGGATATGCCGTTGGTGTCAATAAGAGAACAGGACTTCCATATTTGAAGAAGAAGTAAACTCACTTCTTTCTTCATTTTTTCTTTTTCTTATTAATATTTTTTTATATATCCTGACTTTTTTACATAAGGATTTTATAACCGGTGTTTCTTCCTCGTCTTATAATGTCAAAGAAACACAGTGAAAAAAAGAAGGTCCAAAAAAATATTGCACGTCATCGGATCCAGTATCTTTTTTCTCTAGCAGAAACTTGTGCACATGATGGGAAACTCCAGATATCTGATCGATATGTGGCGTTAGCCCGAAAGATTTCCATGAAATATCTTGTCCCCATCCCTGTAGAATATACTCGACGGTTTTGTAAACACTGCTACTGCTATCTTCTTCCACCACTGACCTGCCGAGTACGTATCCATCGCGGAATGATAGTCTCTTATTGTTGTAAATGCAAGAAATATAGTCGGATCCCTTTACATGCGCAATCCTCAACTACTCATCGATTATAAACAAATAATACGACGTTTTTTGAGGGTCAAAATAGTAGATTTGCCATCCAATATGCTTAAATAACATATGGTTTATTACCGATACCCAATTTCACGAGAAAGGAAGAGAATTCCTATGACAACAGCATATGATGTTCCTGCAAAAGATTTAATCTCTGCGTTAACAAAAAAATTACAGACTGAATCTGCAATCGCTCCACCAGAATGGAGTAAATATGTTCGTACGGGTGTCTCTAAAGAAAATCCACCAGAGACAAAAGACTGGTGGCATATACGATGTGCCTCGATTCTTAGAAAACTCTATATTAATAAAAATATGGGGGTAGAGCGTCTGCGAGCAGAATATGGTGGAAAACGAAATCGCGGGTCAAAACCAAATAAAGCTGAAGCAGGAAGCGGTGCGATTGTACGCCATGCCCTTCAACAGTTAGAGACCGTTGGGTATGTCACGAAGATGAAAGGTAGAGGTCGCGCACTCAGCCCGAAAGGTGTGAAGTTCCTGGATAACACTTCCTTTGAAGTGAAGAAGTCACTCCTTGAAACATTTCCTGAATTAAAAAAATATTAAATAGGTGAAATCGCAATAGGTTCGTCTTGAGGTTTTGGAACCACTATGGATGATATAGAAGCTATCAGGAAGAAGAAATTGCGTGACCTTCAACAACAGGCGCAACAGGGATTCTCGCAAGAAGATTTCGCAGAAGAGCAACAGAAGGAATATAACGACCAAAAAAAACTCATCCTCCGAGCGATTCTCATGGATGACGCTCGAGAACGCCTTGGTCGAATTAAAGCAGCGCGTCCAGAGATGGCAGAGAACCTCGAAAACCAGCTCATCATGCTTGCACAATCTGGGCGACTCAAAAATAAAATAAATGATGAACAGTTACGGGAGTTACTCTCAAAGATACTCCCAAAGAAACGAGATATCACGATTAAAAGAAGAGGAATGTAAATGTCAAGTCATAAATCGTTAGGAAGAAAATTTCGATTATCCAGAGCCACGAAAAGCAACAGGCGAGTACCAGCATGGGTCATGATTCGTACAAACCGACGATTTACTCGACATCCGAAAACACGTAACTGGCGGAGAAACAAACTCAAGATAGGTTGATGCGTATGGCTGAAAAAGATTCTGGAAAAGAGCTTGAACGAATATATATCATCCCACTAAGACGGGCAAAAATCGGACCAACATCTCGAGCAGTTCCCCGAGCTGTTGATGATATTCGTCATTTTCTCATGAAACATATGAAGGTTGAACAGAAAAATGTCTGGATCGATGATTCTTTGAACAAACAGCTCTGGGCGCACGGGAAATTCTGGGTTCCAAGCAAGATTCGTGTGCGCGCGGTTAAATTCGAAGACGGTGTTGTTGAGGCAACACTGCCGGAACTAGGTGAGAAGAAATCACGACGAGAATTTTTAAAGGAAGAAAAAGAGAAGAAAACCCCGATCCTGAGAAGAGAAGAAGAAAAAGCAGAGGAAGGTGTAGCTGGTGCTGAAGATTATAATATCACTCCCACTGGTGATGGCGAGGTAAAGATTAAGAAAAAGAAAGAAAAAACCCCAAAAGAAGAAACAGCATCATCTAAAGAAAAGGCACCTGAAACAGAAGAACAAGACGGCGCAAAAAAACAACAAACAGCACCGAAGAAACCAAAGAAAACAACGAAAGAAGAGCCAGAAAAACCAGTCAGTAAACGGAAATCTACTACAAAGAAAACGGAGAAAAAAAGTGAATAAGAATACTTCAACTCTTGGATTTTAATGAGCAGCAACCTTTCGACCTTAACTTCTAGCTAACGTATATAAATCTACAATTCCCTCCTGGACTTGGAAACGGGAAGGATTGACACAGGTTCCCCTGCATCATATTGATATTCGAGCTGTTGATAGTTTAGGTCATAAAAACTATCCGACTTTAAACAATATCTGGAAGTTCTTCTAAAGATATTCTTTTATAGTAGAACATTGTTATAAAATATTGTAAAGGAGGAATGAAAGGTTATGAAGAAAGGAATAATTTGTGTTCTTGTTTGTATGCTGATGGTAGTATGCACCATTGTACCTGTATCGGGAACAATAGTATCGAAAAAAGTTTCGATGACAAGAGGGAGCACCTTTTACGTCGGTGGCTTAGGCCCCAATAACTATACCAAAATCCAGGATGCCATTAATGATGCTACAACTGGTGATACTGTTTTTGTTTACGATGATTCTTCACCATATTATGAGAACATAAATATAGAAAAATCCATAAGTTTGAGAGGGGAAAATAAGGAGACGACCGTTATTTTTGGTGACGAAAGTCCTGATTGGGTTATCGTGAACGTCTCAGCAGGTGACGTGAGTATCAGTGGTTTCACAATTCAACCGAACACGGGTCAACCCGATGGAATCCAGGTGGTTAAAGGCTATACATATCCCGATTATTGGAATATCGCTGTTCTTCAAAATATCTCTATTTATAATAACATTATTAAAAAAACTGGGCGCGGCATTTTAGGAGTTCGTTTGAATCATGGGAATATTTCTGGAAATACTATTGAGGATTGTAATGGTGAAGGAATACTTCTTTTAATTTCCTCGAATACCACTATTACACACAATATAGTATCTCAGTGTTCCTATCGTGGCATTGAAATCGATGGTCTATGGAACCAATATAGGATACTGAATCATCGAAATCCAATTCCAGAGAATAATATCATCTCGCAGAATACAGTGAGAGCAAATCGATGGGGAATCGAACTAAACAGCGGACCGGTTAACACCAAAATAACTAACAATAATATCCTTGACAACTATGAGATAGGCATCCAGATAATCGATGCATCGAAAACTGAGATAACACGAAACAATTTCGTGGGGAATACTCAAAACGCCTATTTCATGGTCGTCTGTGTCTTACGGTATCCTCGATTTTTACTGAACTCTTGGGATAGCAATTATTGGGGTGAGTCAAAGAAATTACCTGTTCCAATCACTGGTTCACTATGGTTCATGCCTTTCCCTCGCCTACCAATTGGCATTTCATTTCCTAACTTTGATTTAACACAATTTGAATTACAATGGTCATCTTTTGATAAACACCCTGCACAAGAACCCTATGATGTCCCAGGGATAGGTTGAAAAGAAATCGTCTGAAATTGTTGATTACCTCTCTCAAACGGCTCTCCTTTCTTCTTTTTCTCAATGTAATTGAATCGAGGCAATCTTTATATATGATGACGAAATGTGACCTAAAAAATAAGAAAAGGAGATAAAACCATACTTCAGCTACTTGACTTCAATGAAAATCCAAATGTAGGAATTTATTGTCGGGCGAATGATTCTGTTGTTTTTTTGCAGCAGAGCTTATCGAAGAAGACCAAGCATTTAGTAGGAGAGGTCCTTGGCGTCAAGGTCTTGGAGCTCTATATCGCTGATTCGACGATCATCGGTTCGCTTCTCACCTGTAATTCAACTGGTGCGATAATTACTGCATTTGCCAATGCAGAGACGCTTAACACTCTTGAACAGCAAGGGCTTCGAGTGTTCCCTATCAAAGATGTGATTAACGCCGCGGGAAACGATATTTTGGCAAACGATCACGGAGCATTGGTTCACCCTGATCTGAAAAACGCTACAGTAAAAAAAATCAGTGACATTCTTGGGGTACCAGTGCAGAAAGGAACCATCGCTTCCTTTGGAACGGTTGGTATGGCTGCAGTGGTGACGAACAAAGGCTGCCTCTGTCATCCAAAGGTCACTGATGAAGAGAAACAACAGCTGGAGAAGGTCTTTGATGTTGATGTCATGATAGGAACCGTGAACCATGGATTCCCCATGATCGGCAGTGGCCTTGTCGCAAATACAAAGGGAGCAGTCATTGGAAAAATGACGACAGGTATTGAGATGGGACGCATTGAAGAGGCATTAGGATTTTTAGATTAGTGAATAATGTTATCATTATTTTTATTATAAATTTTATAGGAGAAATTTTTCAGCACAACGGAAGAAAAAAAAAATTTCGAAACATTCATATATAGCATGACCTATTCATTGGTTAGGCGGAGAGATGGGATTGCAAGTAAAACAAAAATTTTTTAATTACGGAGTATACACCTCCGCCGCCTCCCCCATATAATCTTGGGAAACACTATCTTTAAAAACATTGATTTGCTTTACGGGTCGATTCTATGAAACTATTACTCATCCATAGCGATTTTATCGAATACGAAGTAAAAGAAAAAGCGATTCCCCACCCTGAAGACATCCAGAAAACAAAAGATCGTTTAGACGAAGCGCTCACCGTCTTTATCGCAGTTGAGACCGTCGATGAAAAATCACCAACCCAAGCTGTCGAAGAAGCCACAAAAGAAATTTTAAAAACCGCTGAACAACTCAAAGTAAAAAACATCATGCTTTACCCTTATGCGCATCTCTCTTCTAACCTTGCGAGTGCAAAAGCAGCAAAAGACATTCTCCTGTTACTTGAACAAGAAGTGAAAAAACACAATTTCACGGTGAAACGATCCCCCTTTGGATGGTATAAAGCGTTCACCATCTCCTGTAAAGGTCATCCTCTCTCAGAGCTTTCACGAGAGATCATCCCCGGGGCTGAAAAGAAAGCAGTGGAAAAGGAAAAAGAGATCATCTCTCAATGGTGTATCCTTACTCCAAATGGAGAGCTGATTGATGCTGAGAAATTCAATTTCACTGGTCATGATGAGCTGAAACTGCTCTATGAGTATGAGAGCAGTGGGACACGAAAGATTGTCGGTGAGCCGCCACACGTGAAAATGATGCAATCACAGGAGCTTGTGGACTACGAGCCTGCAAGTGACTCTGGAAACTTCCGCTGGTACCCTAAAGGCCGTATGGTAAAGGGGCTTCTGGAGCAGCATATCAACAACATGGTGCGGGACATCGGTGGTATGCAGGTGGAAACACCAATCATGTATGACCTTGAGCACCCTGCTTTAAGTGAATATGTTAAGAAATTCCCGGCACGACAATACATCGTGCATTCAGACAAAGATTTCTTTCTACGGTTCGCAGCCTGCTTTGGTCAATATATGATTGCGCATGACATGACAATTTCCTATCGAAACCTTCCTCTGCGTCTGTATGAGCTGACGCATTATAGTTTCCGTCGTGAACAAAGCGGTGAAGTCAGTGGCCTAAAGCGGTTGCGAGCTTTCACCATGCCTGATCTGCATACCTTCTGTAAAGATCTTCCTCAGGCAACCGAGGAATTCAAACGACAGTTTAGCACCGCGATGCGATGGATGGCATCCCTGCAGCTCGATTCCGAGGTAGCGCTGAGATTTGTCAAAGAATTCTATGAGAAAAACAAGACCCTAGCGCAAGATCTCGCAAAGCTTGCAGGAAAACCGATCCTTATTGAACTGTGGAACGAACGGTACTTCTACTTTGTCATGAAATTTGAGTTCAACGTCATCGATTCGATGAAAAAAGCAAGCGCACTATCCACCGTCCAGATCGATGTGGAGAACGGAAAACGATTTAATATAACCTATGCCGACGAAAAAGGTGAAAAACAGCATCCATACATTCTCCATACGAGCATCTCTGGGAGCATCGACCGAAACGTGTACGCATTGCTGGAACGAGAAGCAATCAAGATGAACCAGGGGAAAAAACCAATGCTGCCACTCTGGCTGTCCCCAACCCAGGTGCGATTCATACCGGTCGCTGACGAATTCATCCCTGATTGTGAAAAATTCATCGACGAGTTAAATAAAATCTCACCATTCTATTTCATCAGATCAGATATCGATGACAGGGAAGAAAGCGTCAGCCGGAAGATCCGTGACGCAGAAAAAGAATGGATCCCCTACATTGTGGTCATCGGTGAGAAAGAACGCGCCGACAAAACAGTCAGACCGCGAGTACGCATCAGTGAACTCGGCCAAGGGGACAAACCCTATTCACTCCCTCAGCTCCACCAGCTTATCTTAGATAGAATCAAGGATTTCCCACAACAAAAACTACCCTTAGGATTGTATCTGTCGAAGCGGCCGAAATTCAAAGGGTGATCTGAAAATAACACACCATATTGAAAGGAAATTACTCATGTTGGAACGCAAAACAATTCAAAACCTTGTCGCATCCTATGATACAAAAAAAATCACCATCGGTGTTTTAGGCGGACATTCAGCACTGGATGTCTGCAGGGGAGCAAAAAAACATGGTTTTCGCACGCTTGCTGTCTGTCAAAAAGGAAGAGATAAAACCTATACGAAATACTACAAGACCCGCAGTGATGGCCGAGGATGCATCGACAAAACCATCCTACTTGATAAGTTCAATGAAATCACCACGCCACGCGTCCAAGAACAGTTAAGAGCTGAGAACACGATTTTTATTCATAACCGTTACTTCTGGGTCTACTTTGATTTCACTGATATCGAAAATAATTTCAAAGTACCGATTTTCGGGACGCGCTCTATGTTGAAACTGGAGGAACGCAACGTCCCAAAAAACCAATATTACCTGTTACAGAAAGCAGGGATTCGGTATCCGCAGTTATTCAAATCACCACACGATATCGATCGGCTCGCGATTGTAAAAGTCAATGAAGCGATCCGTGGGTATGAACGCGCTTTTTTCTTCGCTTCGAGTTTTGCGGACTACAAGAAAAAATCAGAGCAGCTCCTGGCAAAAAAAATGATCACGCGGGATTCGTTGAATCAAGCGGTCATTGAAGAATATGTGATTGGGACGCAGATTAACTTTAACTATTTTTACTCAGCACTGGACGATGAACTGGAGATCATGGGCACTGACACCCGTAGGCAAACAAACCTCGATGGTCTGCTTCGTCTTCCAGCAGATGAACAATTAGCAGTGCTCAAATACCTAAAACCAAAGATCATTGAAACAGGACATATTGCAGCAACCACAAAAGAGTCCATCATCGAATCTATCTTTGACCTTGGTGAAAAATTCGTCAAAACCACAAAAAAAGAGTACCCGCCCGGCATTATTGGTCCGTTTGCATTGCAGGGCGCCATGGTCGCTGAAAAAGGAAAAGAAGAAATGGTCGTCTTTGACGTCTCTCTCCGTATCCCTGGGAGTCCCCTGACACAGTTCACGCCTCATTCAGGATACCTCTATGGCGAGTCGATTAGTTACGGTGAACGGATCGCGATGGAGCTAAAAAAAGCGATTCAAACCAAACGACTCAAAGAAATCGTCACCTGAACTCCTTGCATCTGATGATACGGTCTTCTGTTACTATTGTCTCTACCATCACATCATGTTTCTCTGCTGGGATCCTCTCAACAATTTGCAGCTCAAAGGCAAGACCAAGCGTGTTTGCAGCATTTTTTTTCTGAAGTAATCTATCATAATAACCGAACCCATGACCAATCCTATTTCCATGCAAATCAAACACGACCCCAGGGATAATGAAGAGATTAACAGACGAGGCTGTTATTTCCTGCGCACAGTCGTCTCGCGGTTCAAGAATGGAATAAGCACCTAAGGATAGATCCTCCCAACTCGAGAGCTTTGATAAGGTGCACGTTTTATTTTTCGTGTTGACCTTTGGAACAAGCACCGTTTTTCCATTCCTCAGGCTTTCTTGGATCATCTCATGTGTCCTTACTTCATTGTCATAGGAAACGTAGAACAGAATCGTCTGAGCGGTCTGATATAATGGTGATGAAAAGAGAAGACGTTTCACTTGTTGGCTCTTCTTAAGAACTTCTGATTCAGCCATTGCCTTTCTTCGCAAAAGAACTTGTTTACGCAGTGTGTGTTTCATCCAAGCACCATAAATATGACTGGTTATAAAGAATTTCATATCATCGGATAACAGAATTGTTCAACAAATAGATTTTAATTCCTTTTCTGTATTATTCTTTTAACCAGCATTATAACATAGTTTTGTCAATAGGAAGGTACACACTCACCATGATGAATCGACCACAAAAAGAACTCTTCGAACGATACAAACAACCTCTTGCGTTTATCCTGGGTATCTATCCCACTTCAAATCTTGGTGCAATACGAAACCTTGGACGACAAAAAATCCCCACGGTTGTTCTTGATGCAAAACGAAATCATGCTGCGTTCTATTCAAAATACACTAAAGGGTTTGTCTGCCCTCATCCGAAATTCAATGAGGAACAATATATTGATTTTCTCATTTTATTAGGAAAGCAGCTTCCGATGAAAGGTGTTCTTATACCAACTGGTGACACTGAAACTCTCGCGCTCCTCAGACATCGAAAGCAGTTAGAGCCGCATTATCATTTCACCATGGCTGACTATGATATCGTGAACACTTTTATCAATAAAAAACAATTCTATCACCTGCTAGAGCAACACGACATTCCTCACCCAAAAACGTTTTTCCCTTCTGATGAACAAGAGGTGAGAGACACCAGCAAGCGCCTCACCTATCCCTGTATTGTAAAGCCTGTGTATGCAACCTATTTCCGGCTTCATTTTAATACCAAACTTTTTGTCGCTTCTTCACCAGATGAGCTCCTTTCATACTATACAAAAGCTCATAGTAAAAACAATGAGGTGATGCTTCAAGAAATCATCCCGGGAAATGCAACTACCATGTTCGGATTCAACGCATACTATGATCGATCTGGTGTTCCTCATGGAGGGTTTTCGTACCAGCGAATACGAGAATGGCCGATTGGATTTGGAAACGGATGCTGCATACAACATGTGCGAGAGCCTCAGCTTGAGCAGATTACCTCATCGCTCGTGAAGGAAATCGGATACTATGGAATTGTCGATGCAGAGTTTAAACGTGATCCTCGAGATGGTACGTTCCAATTCATTGAGGTCAATCCCCGGGTCTGGATGCAGAATAGCTTTCCTTCACGATTCGGCAGTAATCTACCCTATATTGCGTATCTAGATGCGATTGGTTTACCAATTGAGAATCCTCCGAATCATCTACCAGATGAAAAAATCACATGGATCTATCTTTTAGAAGACCTACAATCGGCACGTGTGAGTATACGATCAAAAACATTATCACTTCGCGCGTGGATTCTCTCGTATCATATGGGAAACGAATATGCGTTGTTTGCATGGGATGATCCGCTTCCTTTTTTTGTTATTGGATTTCAATCGATTCCAATCTTCTTTTCAAGCCTTTTTAAAGAAGACGGATGATCTTAAAAACATTTCATCATTGGTGGTTTTCTCTAACGCTCCGTACCACCTCTTACTTATAATAACTAAAAATATAAAAAGATTTTTAAATAAATCCACGATTCTTTCTTCCAATAATATTCATAACAGGGGGCGTTGTAAGTATTAACGAAGAAAAATTAACATTTGAAGATGGAGTTATATTTTGTAAACATTTATATCAATGCGCGATTCATAAAACAATGAACGGTGTTCCCGAAGAATGGATCATTTTCTACAAGACACACGCAATCTTAAATGAACTAGGATATAATTTCGGCATCAAGGACCTTGAGAAGGTTATGTTTAAGTTGAATCTCGATGATCTTTACAAGAAAATCTAGAACGCATCTATCGCATTGGTAAACTTTAGGGAAACCCCTCGGTAAACCATTTTTTTAACGAGTAGAAACAGTACAGGTTAATCTTGGTAAACCATCAAGTGAAAAGGAAAAAAAGAAAAGAGAATACACATCTTTATTTAATTCGAAATGAAAGATACTTCTATCGTTCATCTTGTCTCTAGTTATCTCGCCGCATTCAACATTCAACAGAGTAGCATTCTATTTTCAATTATAATAAAATTTTTTCAAAATATACAGAATTTTTTAAAAAAAAGTAATTACAAACCACGAAATTTTATTATTTTGAAAGGGTTAAGTTTAAATATCATGGCCTCTTAATACAGTAACGGGGAATATTATGAAGAAATTCATACCAATCTTAGTAGTATGTATTTTGGTCCTGAGTGGACTAGGGGCAGCTGCGTTCACCACGAACGTCTCAAATAAACAAGCAACGATTGCAAAAAACGAATCGACATCGGTTCTCTTTTCATCGCAACCTGTGCAGTTGGAGAAGGATGGATTTGTTGAAATCTCGGTCGATGGTGCGACGACAAATTTGTTAGTACCTAATAGACCGGTGTTGCCTATTTATGTTAAGACATATCAGATCCCGTTTGGATCGACGAACATTCAGGTCGTCTGTACTCCTAAGGATATGGGTACGTTGACTTTGACGAATGAGATCATCCCTGCTCGTATAGCTCCGTTGTCAAAAATGAGTGAGCGGACAGAGTATGTGAAGGATTCATCCATCTATGGTAGTGCTGAGTTTTATCCAAGCAACTGGTATAGTGTTGATCTTGGTGCTGGTCGTAATGAGAATGATGTAGAAGTGACCTTTGTGAAAGTGGTGTGTTATCCTGTTCGGTATTCACCGTTGAACAATGAGGTCGCGTATGCTGGTGGCTTTGACATTGACGTTGCTTATACTGAGCCGATGAAGCAGCCGAAGTCTCTTGGTGCTTCTTATGATATGGTCATTATTGCTCCTGCGAAGTTCCAATCAGCGCTTCAGCCGCTGATTGACCATAAGAACAGCAAGGGTGTTGCTACCCAGTTCAAATCGGTTGAAGATATCCTGGCTGAATACACAGGGTATGATCAACCTGAACAGATTAAAATGTTCATTAAAAACGAGTATGATAATTCGAACATCACCTACGTGTTATTGGTCGGTGGTTTGAAGTCTCATATTTTCGCGAAAGATAAGGATACCCGGTCTGCTGGTTGGAAAGCCTGGTGGGTCCCGGCCCGTTATGTGAGTATGCCGCAGGATGACGATGAAGGGTGTTTATCTGATCTTTATTATGGTTGTTTATATAACGCAACTGGTGTTTTTGATAGCTGGGATTCTAATGGTGATGGTGTGTATGCCGCCTGGAACGCGCCTGGTGCCGCAAAAGATACATTCGATATGAACCCGGAAGTCTATGTCGCACGACTAGCATGCACGAATGAACGCGAAGTCAAAGTAGTCGTTAAAAAGATCATTACGTATGAGAGCACTGGTCCTGAGGCGAAACCCTGGTATAAGAACTTTGTCGGTGTCGGTGGGAAAACCTTTGCCTTTTTCGAAGGAAAACCTGACGGGGAATATCTCAATGATCTCGCTTACAACCTCACAAAACACGCAATCCCCGATTTGACGCTTACCACATGTTACAGCTCAAACAGAGACACTGGCGGACGAACCCCAACACCTAAAGATATCGAAAAATCCATCACTGAAGGAGCTGGGTTCGTTGATTTCGAAGGACATGGAAATCCTTACTCATGGAATACTATTTGGTTTGATGGTGTCTATCCCGTAAATTGGACTGGTGGTCTGAACGTCTTTCTGTTCCCACGTATCCGCAATGGTGATATGTTACCTGTCGTTGTTGTCGGTGGGTGCCACAATGCGCTGTATAATGTTTCAATGATTCCTGCCTTCCTCGATAGAAACAGAACTAGAACCGATTATTTCTGCTATGGCGTTCCGCTCCCGGTCTGTTTTAGCTGGGGTCTTGTCGTAAAAACTAGTGGTGGTGCGATTGCTTCAACGGGATGTACCGGGTACGGTTTCGGCAACGGAGGCGACCCGAATACTTTGAGCGGGGCTCTTGAGATGAACTTCTTCTGGCAGATTGGTTATAACAATGTTACAAACCTTGCAAAAGCACACAGCCAGGCCATTTCGAAGTTTATTAATGAAAACGTCATTGATCAAACCGGAGCCTTCTGTATCACCAACTGGGCGCTCTTCGGTGACGCAAGTTTAAAACTCGGTGGATATTCCTCGTAAACGAGGACTTTCCTCTTTTTTTTTTATTTTTTTTCTTTTTTCACAAAACAATAGCGAAAAAAAGAAAAAATAGTATCTTGGTGAACGAAACGTTTATACTTCTTGCATGAGAAATGCACCAAGGCATTTTAGTTTCTCTTCGTACGAATCAGGAAATAAAAATCGCTCGGTAGCAGCAATGCTGCTCAGCAGTGCGTTCCCATCTTGTGGAGTGAAGCAGAAACCGACAACTTCGTTATCATTAATCACATGAATCGTTGGGATGACCACCACCGTTTGATCTAAGATCCTGCCATAGTGTCCGTGATCTCTCCCAAATGAAAAAACAAGGTTCGCTGATTTTTTATAGGTGACTGCAACCCGCGGGTTCTCCATAAACTTCTTAATTGCCTCCTCTTTTGTGATTTTCGAATCAAGTTTCAGGTCGTACCAAATACAATGCATGTATTGAGTATTAAGCTTCATAGCACTGGAAAACACGTTTAGGTTAATTCCTAATGTTTTGTACAGATGATACACATCAACGGCATGGTGAGTCCCCATTTTCTCGTCCTTATGGGTTCCGACCTCGGGAGAGGGTACAAAGCTTTTCACCTGACTGATATCATTGGCTCGTCTAATGCAGAGGAACCTCCCTTCTTTCAAGTGGCTTTTTTTCTTCTCAATTGCTAGAGTATGGATAAGGACCGCCATATTGTGCGTATTGCAGCTCACCACGTGTATAAATTGATCCTTTTTGGTAATCGATTCATCGTTGATTCCAAGAGCATACATCTTTCCGAAGCCAAACTCAGAGCCTTGCGCGATAAATCCTTTGATTTTATTCTTGTATTTATTGTAGTATTTTTCTTTGTTCATCAGTCCGGTGCCTTTTGGTGTACAGTCGATAATGACCGATGCTCGTTTGATTGCTTCGTCAGCTTCATACATTGGTTCAAGCCCAAGCTCTTGAAATTCTTTGACCTTATCACTAGCGACACAGAGGTTTGCACCCCTGTTTATCATACCTTTCATTTTTGGTCGATCTTCAAGGGTAGGACTATGTTTGTAAAACGTTACTTCGTCGATGCCAAGATCATCTTTTGCATCGCACAACAATCCAATCAATGGCTCTCCTATTGTGCCTGTACCAACAACGTGAACAATATTTCCATTATTCATTTTACAACTCCCCGTAAGTTAAAAGTGTAATTGATATGGTGCATTTAATTGTTACTATTATCTTTATTTTTTATAAAATTTTAATGCTTAAAAATTCCGATAAACTTATTTCTTTATAGGAGATATCTGGTCGTCTATGGATATTTTTACCATACTGGGCAGGGACTATGATTCTAACATGTATGTTGTTGTTGGTGAGGTCCCAACCATTATTGATACCGGTACTGGTTTTTACACCAAAACGATTATTAAGACAATTCAAAAGATAGTCAAATTACATCAGATACAACAGATACTTCTCACCCATGAGCATTACGACCATGTTGGGGGCGTCCAAGAACTTGTTCGGGCGACACAAGGAGCAGCTCGGGTTTTTGCTCATAAGGATGTCGTCTCAAAGCTAAAGGCGGGAAAAAGCACTTTTGCGGAGATGCTCGGTGGGGTGATGCCAAAGATAGATGTTGACGTTCCCTTGATCGATGGAAAACAATTGGTCCTAGGAGATCAACCATTCGAAGTCCTTACCACACCAGGTCATAGCATTGGAAGCCTATGTTTTTATAGCAAAAAATGTGATGTTCTTTTCTCCGGTGATACGATTTTTTCCCATGGCGGTTTTGGCCGATACGATTTTCCTGGCGGTGATTTTAATTCATTGGTTCAATCCATTGAACGATTAGCAAAACTTAACGTTAAAAACCTTTATCCTGGTCATGGTTCTATCGTTGAAACAAATGGGGCAGATCATGTGTCAGAAGCGCTCATTAATATCCAGGCGTTGATGTAGATGCCGCATGTTCGAGTCATTCTTAATGAAATCAAATGGACAAAGGATATGACAAAAGTAAAAATATGGTATGTTCACCGTGGAGCATTGCATAACACCAAGATAATCTCCGGTATTGAAATTACCGGCATCGGGCGGTCGTTTCTTGAAACAACCTCTGCTTCAATCCCGTATCATCGTATCACCAAGATTCTCTATGAGGATGACATAGTTTTTGATCGATGGGCTATCCATTCTAAGGATAAGCAAATATTAAAACGATGAACTGTTTTCACGGATTGTATATAAGGAGGCATTAAGGGTATGTCAAAAACTGAAAAAACATCTGTTGTGTCAGGTTTCTATAAACTCCCTATTGAAAAACGAAGAGAATTTGTCACCCAGTTTGTGAATTTAAGTGATGACGATGTTAAGATTTTTTCTTCATGTCTTGATCTCGCAACAGCAGACCGAATGATCGAAAATGTCCTTGGAACCTTTGAATTACCACTTGGATTGGCAGTGAATTTTCTCATCAATGGCAAGGATTATATCATCCCGATGGCAACGGAGGAATCCAGTGTCGTAGCTGCCGCAAGTAATGCAGCAAAAATCGCTCGCCTCAAAGGTGGTTTTTCTGCCACCTGCTCTGAGCCGCTTATGATTGGTCAGCTGCAATTGTTACACATCAAGGATGTTGTCACTGCTGCGCAGGAGATCCTTAAGCATAAAGAGCAGCTTCTTTCGCTTGCTAATGATCAGGATAAAATCCTTGTCGACTTAGGTGGTGGAGCACGAGACATAGAGGTCAGAATCCTTGATAGCCCCCTTGGTAACATGATCGTAGCCCATCTTATTGTCGATGTGCGTGATGCGATGGGTGCAAACGCAGTCAACACCATGTGCGAAGCATTAGCACCAATGCTGGAAGAGATATCTGGTGGAAATGTCAGACTGAAGATACTTTCAAATCTGGCTGATAAACGACTGGTAAAAGCAACCGCTATCTTTGATAAGGAAAAGATGGGGGGAGATACTGTGGTTGACGCATTTCTTGAATCCTTTATGCTTGCCTTTATCGACCCATACCGAGCGGCAACCCATAACAAAGGAATCATGAACGGTATTGATGCCGTCATCATCGCAACAGGGAATGACTCTCGTGCCATTGAAGCTGGCGCTCATGCATACGCTGCACGCAACGGTCAATATACATCGCTGACGAAATACTACAAGAATATAGAGGGAGATCTCGTTGGTGAAATCGAATTACCAATGGCGGTCGGCGTGGTCGGTGGCGCAGCGAATATGCATCCAAAGGCAAAACTCTGTCGAAAGATACTTGGAATAAGTACAGCAAGGCAGCTTGCTGAGGTCGTCGCAAGTCTCGGTTTGGCTCAAAACTTTGCTGCACTCTTTGCCCTGTCAACGGTTGGTATTCAAAAAGGACACATGTCATTGCATGCAAAAAACATCGCGGTCATGGCTGGTGCACAAGGAACGGAAATCGAAAAAATAGCCGACCAACTTGTTCATGACGGTAAAGTAAAACTCGATTATGCAAAAGAATTGTTAGAAAAAATAAGAAAAAAGGTTAAATGATTCCTGCGGCGATATCCTCTGGTTCTCGTTCGCAGTAATAACATCTGATGCGTAGCGGGTCTCGGTTAATCACCTGAAACCTGCTTTCGACAGGCTCCCGTGCATTGGAAATGCAGGTCGGATTTGAGCATTTGGTAAGACCAATTACTTCTTTGGGAAGCTCAACTTTGTGTTTTTTCACAACTTCGTAATCCCTTATGATATTGATGGTTGCTTTCGGAGCTATCAACGCTATCTTGTCCAGCTCCTTTGGGTCAAGTTCCCGGTTCTCGATTTTCACAATATCTTTTTTACCTTTTTTCCCGTTCACGTTCATAAGGATGCTGACCACAGAGAAGGTCGATTCTGGGACTTTTAACACATGTAAAACTTTTAAGGCATGTCCAGGGGTGATATGATCAATTACCGTCCCATCTTTAATCGGAGTGACTTTGAGCTCTTTCATATTTTTTTACCTCCTAAGATGAGGGAAAGCAGTGCCATTCTTACCGGCAACCCGTTGAATGCTTGTTTAAAATAGACCGCGTGTGCGGTGCTATCGACTTCAGAGTGGATTTCGACGATCCGGGGGAGTGGATGCATGACGATGAGGTCTTGTTTTGCCTGCTGCAGCAAGGCGTTGTCGACCTTGTAACTGCCCACAACACGGTTATACTCCTCTGCATCAGGAAATCGTTCCTTCTGGATGCGTGTGGCGTAGAGGACGTCTGCTTCTTTTATCGCTTTTTCTAGGTTTGATGTGCTGACCGGTTCCACTCCAAATTCTTTACATTCATTGATTACTTCTTTTGGCATTTTTAATGTTTCAGGAGAGACAAATGTCAGATTTGCTTTGAACAACGAAAGCGCATAGGCAAGCGAATGAACAGTTCGCCCATACTTCAGGTCACCAAGAAGGACAACGTTATTTCCTTTGATCTTTTTCTTCTCGGTCAATATTGTAAATAGGTCCAGAAGGCATTGGGTTGGGTGCTGTCCTGCGCCATCTCCACCGTTTAAGATAGGTACTTCAGAAAACTCTGCAGCGAGTCGTGCCGCGCCTTCTTGTGGGTGACGAATCACGATTGCATCACTGTAAGAATCAGCCATACGGATGGTATCTGCCAAGCTTTCGCCTTTTTTCAGTGAGGTTCCGCTTGGGTCTGCAAACCCGATCACGCTTCCGCCAAGCCGGTGCATCGCACTTTCAAAACTGAGTCTTGTCCGAGTGCTCGGCTCAAAAAAGAGGGTGGCCAATATCTGTTGGTTTAAAAGTGTGGTATGTTTTTCTGCTTTTGCATAGGGGACCATATGCTTCGCATACTCAAGAATATACTCGATTTCCTCCTTAGAAAAATCCTTAATTGAAATAATATCCCGGTGTTTGAAGTTCATTGGCATCAAAAAGAGACGAATGGGGTGGGTGCTTAATAATCTTTTTAATTTACTTATTTATAGAGGAAATTAAATAAAAAATAAAATTACAGAAGGAAATTTATTAATATATGTGGAATGCTTATACTCTTTGAATATTATGTCTCGAGAGAAAAAATCTCAAGTAGATGATTTAACGAAACTACGGAGGATTTTAGATAACTCGTCAGACTCTAATATTGATGCTCTTTTCTCAGAGAATGAGAAAGCACTCACCTCAGTTCGCAGAAGATTGAGAGGCGCTCCATTAAAAACCCAACTGCAACCTGACCGCTTTTCCCGTACGATCCATTCCCTGGAACCCCGGGTTTATGTCCATCCAAAGACCACAGTTGCTCCTCGTTTAACAATCCCTGTTCAGAAATCTAAGCCACCGGTCGTCCTGCCTGAATTTGAATTAGTATCAACTTCCATACCAATAAAGACCATTCCTTCACCGGAAGTAACCTTTACATCAGAAGACCTCTTTGAAGTCGAAAAAATCGAAACAATCTTACCAGAATTTCTCGAAATAACTCCTAAAGAAACAACACAAAAACCTCTAGAGACCATACAGACCACAAGAAATGAAGAAATACCAATTTCTGAATCCGATCTCCCTGAATGGCAACCAATCAAAGATGAACCGGGCAGAGAACCGCTAAAGTCTCATCGAACACCAAAAATTGATGATATCCCTGAATTTGAAAGAGTGAGAGCTTCAACGAAACCTGAGGTGTTGGAAAAACCAGTTACGTCGGAGATGAATCCTGCAAAAGAAGTATCTATTGAAACCCCTGTTGTGTTCATTCCTGTTGAATCATCAGAACCGTCATTCCAAAAATTTTCTCATAAACAGAACCGCGAAGAAAAAATAGCACAGAGAAAAAAAGAAAGAGAAGCGAAACGACGAAAGAAAATCGAACTGAAAAAATTAAAAAAAGAGAAACGGGAAAAAAAACATCCTGAAAACCAAATCACCAACGAGCATCACCCCCTCCAGCAACCAAGAGATGAAATGTCATCGGTATCAAGATACATTGATGCGGTTGACACACCTCAGATTCCTATTGATATCGTCGCCTTTAAAGACATTAAAAGCATTGATGAAATAACCGCTGAAATCCTGTATAAAAACGGGTATTTCTCAATTGAGAACCTAAAGGATGCAACCGTGGATGATCTTGTTGAAATCCGCGGAATAAAACGGAAACTTGCAAAACAGATTAAAAAAGAAATAGAACAAAAGATGACTATAACCGAGGATGTCGAATTTGTTCCCATAAAGCAGAAAACGACCAAGAAAAAATTAAAAAAAAATCTCGATGATTCCACTGAATGGGAATCCTTCCCTTCTAAAGAGACAATAAATAAATCATCTTCTATTTCTGTCTTCACGTATAAGGAGTACACGCTGTATACGCGAGAGACGAGTAACCCTGCGGGAAAGAAAACAGCAGTTCATTTCTTTAGCAAGGAAAAACCAGAGATGAGCGCTCCTGCCCAGCTCCCTGAAGGGTATCAAATCTCAGTCAATAAAAAAACCGGTATCCCATATCTAAAAAAGAAACGGTAAGACCGTCTCAGAGCTTTTATAAATCCTTCTTTCTATTCGCAAGCAGAGAATCATTATGAATTGGAATGGACCGTTGCAGAAGATAAAAGATTTTCGTTTTGAAATTCCTATGAGCTATCAAGGCGAGCAGAACAATCTTCATATGAAGACCTCCGCTGTTATTTATGCGAACAATGGGATGATTGAATCCATTCGAAAGGATAATGCTCCTGAGCAGGTCGCCAATGTGACCATGCTCCCTGGTATTGTCGGGAAATCATTAGCCATGCCTGATATTCACTGGGGATATGGGTTTCCCATAGGCGGCGTGGCTGCAATGGATGAGGAAAACGGCGTCATTTCTCCAGGTGGTGTTGGGTACGATATCAACTGCGGCGTACGATTGATACGAACAAACCTCCATTTCACAGATCTAGATCCGGAAAAAATACAGCGACTCGTTGACGAGATGTTCATCAACGTTCCCTCCGGTCTTGGTTCAAAAGCAAAGGTTCATCTCAACAGAAAGCAACTTGATGATGTTTTAAAACTGGGAGCGAAATGGGCTATCGAGAATGGATATGGTTGGAAAGAAGATGCAGAATATCTTGAGGAACATGGTTGTTTAGAATATGCGGATATTTCAAAAGTTTCCAATGAAGCAAAACAACGTGGTGCCCCTCAACTTGGTTCCCTTGGTGCAGGAAATCATTTTTTAGAAATCCAGAAAGTCGCTGAGATATATGATCCGGTTGCTGCAAAGGCATATGGTATAACGGATGCAGGTCAAATAATGGTGATGATTCACACCGGTTCTCGCGGTTTTGGCCATCAGGTATGTACTGATCATCTTCGCGTACTTGAACAAGCCGTGAAGAAATATAATATTTGGCTCCCTGACCGTCAGCTTGCCTGTGCTCCTGTCACCTCAAAAGAAGGACAGGATTATCTGAAAGCGATGGCATGTGCCGCGAATTTCGCCTGGTGCAACAGACAAATGATCGTGCATTGGGTTAGGGAATCCTTTGAAAAAGTACTTCGCCAGCGCGCAGAGGATCTCAACATGGGTATCGTCTATGACGTCTGCCATAACATCGCTAAACTCGAGGAACACGAGGTCGATGGTAAGAAACGAAAGGTGTATGTTCACCGGAAAGGTGCTACCCGTTCGTTCGGACCGGGAAAACAGGAGGTTCCATTAAAATATCGCGATGTCGGACAACCCGTATTAATACCTGGAGATATGGGTACGGAAAGTTACCTGCTCCATGGGACCAAAGGATCTGAAGAAACATTTGGCTCAACTTGCCATGGTGCAGGAAGAGTTATATCAAGAACCGAAGCAGTGCATCGATATCGCGGGGAACAGATCATGAACGATTTGAAAAAGAAAGGTATCTACGCACATCCTGCGAGTTGGAAAGTGATGGCCGAAGAAGCACCAGGCTCTTATAAGAATGTTAGCGAAGTCGTGAACGTCACCCACGGAGCTGGGATTTCATTGAAAGTTGCACGGCTTTTACCATTGGGAGTTGTTAAAGGCTAATTGCCTGCGTGCATTCATACCAATTAGTTTTAAATGCTTGGGAATTATATCGGTGCATTGTAAGTGGTGATGCAGTTGGAAGACATTCAAATCGTAGATTTTGAAGAGATGGATTTAGGAAACGGAACTGTTATTGCAGGGTTCCCCTCCATAGGCCTAGTCAGTACGATTGTTGCAAATTACATGATTGACGCATTAGGTTTAAAACAGATTGGTGCGATGGAATCACCACATTTTCCTACCCTTTCTGTTGTTCATACCGGTGAGCCACTCTCCCCAGTAAGAATCTACGGGGGTACACTTGCAAATGGACAGAAACTTGCTGTTTTTGTCTCTGAGTTTAAACCCAAGCCTAATTTGATTAATTCGTTATCAGACGCAATTATGATTTGGTCAAAGAAAAAAAACTGTAAATTGATGATTTCTCCTGAAGGAATGGTCGTTGAAGGCAAATCCGCAGAAGATGAAATGATTGTAGATGCCTACGCAATCGGGTCAACAGAAAACGCTCGTGCGACACTTACAGCAAAAAACATCCCGCAGTTTAAAAACGGAATCATCGCTGGTGTTTCTGGAGTCCTTTTAAATAAAGGAAAACATGAGAAGTTCGACGTGATATCGATTCTTGCTGAAGCACATCCCAATTACCCTGATGCTCGTGCCGCTGCCTCCGCGATTAATGTCATTGCACTCATCATCGGTATCGAGATAAACGTCGGCCCATTGTATGATGAAGCAGAACGGATCGAAAAACAACTCCAGAAGTTCCACAAACAAGCAAAACCGATTGTCTCTGGTGCCAGTCAGATCCCACAACCGGAAATGTACGGGTAGAGCAGATTGATCTTCTTTCCTCTTTTTTCTTTGTTTTTCTCCCTAACTTTTAAAAAGGCTCTCTAGTTATTAATGATGCACCTATGCAGAAGATTTCTAAGAGTCATCCACGGTATCAATCCTTAGTGACCAGAGAATTGATTGCACAAGCGATGAAACATGGCATTGTACATGAAACAGGTTTGATTGCACATGGTCGTGGAGAAGCATTTGATTATCTCCTTGGTGAAACTACCATACCTCTTGCTGATTCTGCAGAGAAGATTGCAGCTGCCGCGCTGTTGTCTGCAAAAAACCCTGTGATTTCTATAAATGGGAACGTCGCTGCGCTAGCTGCCGACGAATGTATCTCCCTAGCAAAGAATATTCCTGCAAACCTCGAAATAAATCTGTTCCATCGTTCCCCTGAACGAGTCAAGAAAATCGCTGCCATGCTTCGTAAGAAAGGAGCACATTCGCTGTATGGTTTGAATCCTGATGCACGAATCCCCGGTCTAGATTCTGATCGAGCGCTATGTGAGAAAAAAGGGATTTTTACTGCTGATGTCGTTCTCGTACCTCTCGAGGATGGTGACCGCTGTCAGGCATTACAGGGAATGGGAAAGATAGTGATTGCTATTGATTTGAACCCGTTGTCGCGATCAGCACAGGCTGCAACCATCACCATCGTAGATAATGTGACCAGAGCCGTCCCTCGGATTGAGCATTGGGTTGATACTCTTAAGGATACAAAATCGTCTCATCTTGTAAAACTCGTTTCAACATGGGATAATAGCAAAAATCTTGCAGGAGTGATGTCTTTTCTTTCAAAAAGACTAAATTCCTTTTCTTAATAAGGGGTATCATATGTATCGAAGTCATTACTCAAAAGAAATCTCAAATAAGGAACATAATTCCTCAGTTACTGTTGCCGGCTGGGTTGAAGATATCAGGAATCTTGGTTCGATTGCGTTTCTCATTTTGCGTGATAAAAAAGGTACGTTGCAGTTGACGATACTAAAAAAGAAGACTCCTGAGCTATTCGAACAGTTAATTTCGCTTCCGCGAGAGTCCGTGATTTCAGTAAAGGGTCTGTGTAAGGAAAATGACAAAGTCCGGAATGGGTATGAGATTTTACCTGAATCTGTCGACGTTCTCTCCGTCGCTGAAACCCCCTTGCCACTCGGTGTTGTTGACAAGGTCGAAGCTGATTTTGATACGCGTCTTGATAACAGAGTAATTGATCTGCGAAAACCAGAGACCCAAGCTATTTTCAAGATACGCAACGCAGTACTTGCCGCGGCGCATGAATATCTACGATCACAGTCTTTTCTTGAGGTGCACACCCCAAAGATCATCGCGAGTTCCTCGGAGGGTGGCACCGATGTGTTTAAACTTCAGTATTTTGAGAAAGAAGCTTTTCTTGCGCAGTCTCCTCAGCTATACAAACAAAGTTTGATGGCGACTGGTCTTGACCGAGTCTATGAGATCGCTTGGTACTTCCGTGCGGAGGAACACAACACTCGGCGACATCTGAATGAATCAACCGCTGTCGATGTCGAGATGGCGTTTATAAAAAACGAAGAAGATGTCATGACGATACTTGAACATCTGGTAGTTGCAATGTGGAAGCGTGCGAGTGAATGCAAGGATGAACTTGAGGTTCTCAAGAAGACTATTACAGTCCCAAAATTACCGTTTACGAGGGTGCCGTATGATGATGCAATCATTAAGATTCAACAGCGGAAATCACCAGTTCAGTGGGGAATGGACCTCAGCACTGAAGATGAAAGGCTCCTTGGGGATATCATGAAAGAGGATGGAATAGATTTCTACTTCATCACCAAGTATCCGTTAGCATCAAAACCGTTTTATACCATGCCTGATGGGGAGAATTACTCTCGGGGATTTGATTTGGAATGCAAAGGCGTCGAAATTTCCTCTGGCAGTCAACGGATACATGATGTCGCTTTATTGAAAGAACGGTTAAAAGCCTGCGGTCTTGATCCAAAGGATTTCGATGCGTATCTGATGGCGTTCCGATATGGGATGCCACCACATGGAGGGTTTGGTTTTGGTATTGAACGATTCCTGATGGAGCTTTTAGACATGAATAATATCCGAGAGTGTATCTTGTTCCCCCGTGATCGAACACGACTTACACCATAACTCTATGATGCTGCAGATTTTTTCAAATATGCACAAAGGTGAACCCAATAATCTATCATAATAAAATATCCTTTGTACTGGTAAAGAGTGCCTTATAAAGGAAATTTGATGTAGATGTAGTTAACGATTTCAAAATCTGGTAAAAACATTTTAAAGTTTCTCACGAACCAATTGTAATAATAAAACCTGCCTCATGCGACAACATTATGTGGTATGATACTATTTTATATCAATTTGATGGGAAAAGAATCAGATTAATTTCTTAAGAAAATTTTTCATTTATATCCATCACCATTTTATAGGACTAATTTGTTTAACATTTTGTTGCGTTGGAAAGAAATGCGATGGGATGTACGTCATGTTGACAGTGAGGATTCTCTAGCATTTCACTTGATTAATTTGCTAGGTTTATCATCCGCAGTTTCAGTATGGATCGTATGAACAATTGAATTAAAACCGAAATATCTGCTATATGAGAGATTGGATATAAGCGTAGAATGTTATGAAATTACGAAGTAAATCATTACTAACGATTTGTGCGGTATTTAGTATCTTCTGCTTAGTGTTAAGTATAATATTAAACACCATTGTTATCGAGGGTTATTCAAACTTGGAAAAAAATATTGTTACGGAGCATGTCAGCCGGGTTTTAAACCAATTTGATCAAGAATGTGATAATTTAGCTGCTATGGCCTGGGACTGGTCTATATGGGA
This sequence comes from Thermoplasmata archaeon, assembly GCA_003942085.1. GTDB lineage: Archaea > Thermoplasmatota > E2 > DHVEG-1 > DHVEG-1 > SM1-50. The sequence continues at coordinate 71,219 of DQIQ01000002.1, forward strand.
TGATACATATCTATTTGTGGAAGATAGCAATGAAGTGTTTATTCAAACGAATATGCAATATGAAATTTTTAAAGATATTAAAATAAATTTTATGATGTTTTATAATACAACAGGCTCTCTCGTATTTAGCAAAGCCTTTGATTTTCAGCATGAAAATGAAACAACACTTCCAACAAGTCTCTATGAATATATCTCGAAAAACAATGAATCTTTCTTTATTCATCGAAATTTAGAATCAAGTCAATCCGGGATAATTCTCTATGATAAAAACGAAACGCCTGTATTTATTGCGGTTACTCCTATACTACAGAGTAATAAAGATGGTCCGATTCATGGCACATTTATTATAGGGAGGTTCCTTGACGATAATAAAGTAGAATCTATTGGAAATATAACCCATCTCGTTGTTGTGTTACATCCGAAATCAAATCAACTTTCTTTAGATTTCCAACATGCAACATCTTATATAGACAAAATCCCAATTTTTATTCAACCAATTAATTCAACATATGTCGCAGGATATATTGTAATGAACGATATATTTGGGGATCCTATTTTTGTCATAGAAGTAGGTTCGTATAGAGATGTGTATAATCAAGGCATTGCTCTGATTCAGACCCTTTTAATTTCCCTTATTTTAACGGTGGTCATCTCTATAGCCTCAATGATCTTCATTGTCGATCGATTTATTACCTCCCGCTTGACATCATTAACCCAATCTGTAAATGCCATTAAGAATTATTCTGACCTCTCAAAACATCTACAAGTAAAAGGAAATGATGAAATCGCCATACTTAAAAAAAACTTCAATGAGATGTTGACTTCTTTACAAAAAACGTGGGCGATGAAAGATTCAGCGGAATTTGCTTTACAGAAAAAAATAGATGAACTTGAACGATTCAAGGCAGTGACCATTGATAGGGAAATAAAAATGATTGAGCTGAAAAAACAGATTAATGAATTGAAATCAAATACTGGAGAGAATACATTAAATGAGCATTGATCTTACATCTGTTCCATGGGACCAGGTTGTTGAAAATTTACACCAAGGTATCTTTGTTATTGATAAAAATGCCAAAATAATCTATGCAAATTCGTTTCTATCAGAGATGCTTGGTCATCCTTCTTATGAACTTTTAGAAAAAAATATTTTTGAATTTTTTGATAATGATTCTATAAATTTTTTTAAGGAAGCATTGAATGCGACGACAGATACGATTCAGCAGGACTATGAATTGAAATTTACTAAAAAAGATAAGACGACACTCTCTATTTTGATTCATATAACACCGTTCTTCAATAAAAAATATAAACATATTGGAATACTTGTAGCGATGCAAGATATTTCGGCTCGTAAGAGTATGGAATATGAATTACATGCAAAACTTGATTTGCAACAGAAAAGTGAACTTGCTACCCTTAACATTATGGAAGATTTACAAAATACGATTTCTGCCCTCACACAAGCTGAAACAGAAATTCGTAAAAAAAACATAGAACTTCAAAAAATAAATAGTGAACTTACTTCTGCTAGAAAGGAACTTACTTTTCTTAATGAGGATCTTGAAAAAAAAGTGAAGGAAAGAACTGCGGATGTTGAAAAACTTTTAAAACAGAAAGATGAGTTTATTAGCCAACTTGGTCACGACCTCAAAACACCCTTAACCCCGCTCAATATTTTAATTCCTCTTATCAAAGAACGCGAACAAGATCCGAAAATAAAAGAGCTGCTCGATGTGATTTTCAATAATGTACAATATATGAAGAATCTCGTTATAAAAACCTTGGAACTTGCACAATTGAATTCTCCTAATGCGATGTTTGAATTTCACGATGTCAATCTCTTTGATTATCTTCATGATATCCTTGACTTGGAAAATACACTGTTTGAAGGAAAAAACGTGGTTATTGAAAACAACATTCCAGCGGAAACCATCGTACAAGCCGATATCTTACAAGTTAGGGAATTATTTGATAATCTTATCTCCAATGCGATAAAATATTCAAAAGACGATCAGGTAAAAATAACACTAAATGCAAAACGGAAGGACGATTTGATTGTTATTTCTGTTAAAGACACCGGCATTGGACTGGAGCCAAATCAAATTCAACACGTTTTTGATGAATTTTATAAAGTCGATTATTCCCGGCACGATCTTAAATCAACAGGACTCGGTCTAACTATCTGTAAGAGAATTGTTGAAAAACATGGTGGTAGTATCTGGGTGGAAAGTCCAGGAACGGGGAAAGGTTCGACATTTTTTTTCACTTTAAAATCTCCAAATAAAATTGTATTACAGAATAGCGACATGCAAACACTAATGTAGTAAGAATCATTACGGTTCATTGAGGGATAAAAATCAAGAAAACAATATTGGTAGTAGATGACAATCCTGATGTCATTACCTCCCTGAAAATAGGTTTAGAAGATGCATCTCAGCTTTATAAAATTCTTGGGGTAGAGAATGGTCAGAAATGCTTGCAACTGTTGAAAGATAATATCATACCTGATATTATCCTCCTTGATATTATGATGCCACAAATGAGCGGATGGGAAGTTTTTGATCGAATAAAAGAGAATCCATCATGGAAAACCATCCCTATTGTATTCTTGACCGCACGAACAGACAGAATCGCAAAAAACGCTGGTAGTTTCTTAGGTGAAGATTATATTGAAAAACCCTTTGATATCGCCGATCTTAAAAAAAGAATTGAAAAAGTATTTCAGAATAAAAATTCGAAAAAGATGTTTGCCGATAACAAAATAACGTCTAATCGTTAAGCATTACATTATTGAAAAATCATCGGATTTTATCACATATTGTTAATCAGATTAGCGATATATGCTTGTCCGTAACAAACACCGCCATCCCCTGCAGGAAGTTCTCTATTGACAAGAATCCCATTCTGAAGCATATAGCTAGAAATCATTCTATTATACGCAACACCTCCTGAAAAAACGATTGGCAAATCTTTCTTATTTGATGCGTTTTTAGCTATCTCAAATAGTCCTTTAGCGAGATAGATCTGGGCGGTTGCTGCAAGTTCTCCCTTTTTATGTTTCATGTTCTTGAGAAGGAAATCAAATAACTGGGTTGTCAGTAGAATTTTTACTCCTTTTTCCTGGGAAAAAATAGGTTCAAATGTCAAGGGTGTTGACGCCATACTTTCTAAAATTATCGCGGGTCGTCCATCATAGGTTCTCAAGTCACAAAAGCCCAATAACGCACTAACCGCATCAAGAATCCTACCTGAACTCGTGGTGTATTGAATGTTGAAATTATTGTGAAGCATCTGAAGATATATCCTACTTTCTTGTTCATTGAATAAACCAAATCTAAGAAGTTTTTCTTCTGTTAATGTTTTGGAGAGAATCCCAAAAAGCATTTTCTTCGGATATATCGTTGCAGAATCGCTACCCAGCTGAGGTTGTTCTTCAAGATGTCCAATGCGGGTAAACATTCTTCCGTTTCGTACTAAAAATACTTCTCCACCCCACAACCGTCCATCAGTTCCAAACCCTAATCCATCCATCGCAATTCCAATATACTCTTTTATATTGTGTTCAGCTGCCACACTAGCTACGTGGGCTTGATGATGTTGAACCTGTATCAATTTTGCGTTATATCTTTCAGCCATTTCCTTTGCAAACAATGTTGAATTATACCCTGGGTGAAGGTCACAAGCAATAATCTCCGGTTTTAAACGAGTGAGATGAACATATTTCAATACCGTATCTTTTAAAAAATTTAATGTCTCAAATTTTGATGTATCACCAATATATTGAGAAAGATAACATTTATTTTTCTTTGTCGTGCAGACGACATTGTTTAATTCAGCACCCACCGCAATGGTGTCTTGGCAATTGATCGGCAATATAACGGGCAGCGGCGTGTACCCACGTGAACGTCGAAGAAAAAACGTTGTACCGTGAATGACCTTTACAACAGAATCGTCACAACGATTGACAATCCTTCGTTCATGTGTCAAAAAATATTTACCTATCTTTTCAATAGTTGCGACAGGTTCCCCTGGGATGTTGCACGAGGTCATCACAAGCGGCTCTTTAATATGTTCAAAGAGAAGATAGTGCAACGCTGTATATGGCAACATAATTCCGATAGTATCTAACTCTGAGACAGCTCTAAAGTTATCCTTTTTTTTCTTTTTAAGGACAACAATAGGTCGTTGCGGACTTTGTAATAATTCTTTTTCTCTTTCAGATGTACAGGCAATCCTCTCTGCCATCTCCATATCCTTCACCATGAGAGCATATGGTTTGTGAGGACGGTGGAACATCTCCCTTACCTTTCGAACATCCTTGTCATCACATTTTGAACAAGTATGGAAACCGCCTACCCCCTTGATTGAAATTACTTCCCCTAATTTTATGAGATTAATCGCTTTCCTAATTGTGTCCAGATCATCCTTACAGCTAATATCTTTTCCATCTGCGAGAAGATATAATTTTGGGCCACACTTTTTGCATGCGATTGTTTGTGCATGATATCTTCTATTGAACGGGTCGATATATTCTTCTTTGCATTGAGGGCACATCTTGAATTGGTGCATCGAAGTAAATGGTCGATCATATGGATAATCTTCGATCATGGTGAACCGTGGTCCACAATTTGTACAAGTGATGAAATAATAGTTATGTCTTCTGTTTTTTTTATCTCGTAATTCCTTTAAACAATCATCACACATGAAAATATCTGCGGGAAGCTCAGTCTCTCCTCCAGATTCTGAACTTTTCAGGATTGAAAAATCAGAACAAGATTCTTTTGATACAAATTTCTTTACTGTAAATGTCGAGATTTTTGCAAGCGGCGGTAGATCCGTGAGTTTTTGCATAAAATCTTTGTCATTAATAATTATTTCAACGCCATTCCCGACATTTTTTACTGAACCTGCTAATCGATATTCTTTTGCTTTTCTATAGATATATGGACGAAACCCGACACCTTGAACGACGCCTTGAACGAATATTTTATACATCCTGAGTCTACCACATGAGTATACCGCTATAAATTTATTTTCGAGGACCACTGAGTATGTAATAAAATCAATAGAATCACAAAAACCTCATAGGATATTGCCAAACCGATCGTAGCAAAGAAGCGAACTGAAAAAATCTTCTGCGCTATAACATTATTTTTTTATACAATTGAGTTTTTTTTCTTTTCGTTTATGCGAAATGGATTGTCAGATTTCTAGGCTAATTCTTGTATATTTCTTCTTGAAACGCCCCTCGTGAATAGTTATTAATAGACGATGTTAAATCCATAGTAGCTTACGGGTATTATCGATATCAACAGAATAGGGAGGTTTCTCCTCCATATATCAAGATAAAAAGATGGAAAAACAATGGAAGACGATGCTCCTAAACCAAGCATAATGCGGAGGATTTCAACCAAGATAATAGGTCGCCCGCGCAATATCAATGATCCATCAATTTTTCATAAATTATCATTAATAGCATTACTTTCATGGATTGGTCTTGGAGCGGATGGTCTTTCCTCTTCATCCTACGGTCCTGAAGAAGCATTCAAAGCAATCCAAGGACATGTATACCTAGCGATCTTTTTAGCGATTGCGACCGCGATGACCGTTTTTATTATCTCTTATACCTACTCAAAAATCATTGAACGTTTTCCACATGGTGGTGGAGGCTACATCGTCGCAACCCATACACTTGGAAAGAGTGCTGGGGTTGTTTCTGGATCTGCACTTTTAATAGATTATGTTCTCACAATCACCGTCTCGATTGCCGCGTGTGGAGATGCTATCTTTAGTTTTTTACCTTTGGAATTTCATCAATACAGTCTCCTGTTCAAAGTCTCTTTGATTTTCATCTTGATTATTATGAACCTTCGAGGCATCAAGGAATCAGTCACCATCCTTGCTCCTATCTTTCTACTCTTTATCATCACCCACATCATCCTTCTGGGGTATGGACTTATCAGTCACGCACCCGCCTTTGGTACCCATGTCGATCAAATTTCAACAAATTTGGGCAGCGATCTGCAGGCAATAGGACTTATTGGTGTCCTTGCGATTTTCCTGCGTGCATTCTCATTAGGGGGAGGTACCTATACCGGAATAGAAGCGGTCTCAAATGGTCTGCCGGTCATGAGAGAGCCCCGAGTAAAAACCGGAAAACGAACCATGATGTACATGGCGATTTCCCTATCTCTAGTTGCAGGAGTGCTTTTTATTTGTTATTTCCTCCTTGACATTCAACCTGTACAAGGTCAAACATTAAACGCTGTCCTTGCAACCAGACTTTTTGGTGGATTTCCCGCAGGAATTTGGATTGCGGCAATCATTATCTTTTCCGAAGGTTTACTGCTTTTTGTAGCAGCCCAAACTGGTTTCATCGATGGACCACGAGTGATGGCAAACATGGCGGTCGACTCATGGTTCCCAAAGAAATTTGCTGCTCTATCAGAGCGACTCACGATGCGAAACGGTGTTCTTGTCATGGGCGTAGCCGCGCTTATGTTAATGATTGGTACGAATGGTAATATCTCCGCCCTCGTCATAATGTACGCCATCAATGTGTTTCTCACGTTCTCACTCTCACAACTAGGTATGGCAAAATTCTCAATAAAAACCAGAAAAAAGAAAGAGCATTGGATACGGTACCTCTTTATCTTCATTATCGGTTTTATTCTCTGTTTTACTATCCTAATCGTTACGATTTACGAAAAACTTGGACAAGGTGGTTGGCTTACATTAATTATTACACTAGCAGTCATTATTATCTGCTATCTTATTCATGGCCACTATAAAAAGATAAAAAAAGCCATGAAGAAATTCGATGAGGTCTTATTGTTATCGAGCATCCATCTCGTTGGGCATCCAAATACAAAACCGGTAAATCCGAAACATATGACCGCGGTCATTCTGGTGACTGGATATAATGGCTACGGAGTCAATACGTTTTTATCGCTGATTCGAAGTTTTCCTGGATTGTATAAGAATATTATTTTTGTTTCGATAGCAGAGATAGATTCAGGTTCCTTCAAAGGTGCTGAAGAAGTAGAAGCGCTTAAGGCATCCGTTCAAAGCTCATTGCTCAAATATGTGACTCTTGCGCAGAGACTCGGGTTCTCCGCCGATTACCGAATGGACCTTGGTACAGATGTGGTAGAGGCGGCTAGTCATCTCTGTGAGTCTATTGCAGAAGAGTTTCCAAAGGTGATGTTTTTTACCGCGAAACTCGTGTTCCGACATGAAACGATTTTTCATAAACTTCTTCACAATGAAACCGCTTTTTCGATCCAGCGTCGACTGCAATGGAAAGGTTTACCCGTGGTCATTCTGCCTGTACGCATCGACATATAAAATAGACGAATAAAAAAAATTGCGATTTATACAAAATAGAAACAATACCTTTTTAATCACCTACACGTTATGAACTTTCATCCTACAAAAAGGAGGAGAGATGGTAATGCCGGCAAAAAAAACAAAAAAAGTGGCAAAGAAAACAGCAAAGAAAAAAACCACAAAGAAGAAGAAATAAGGAATAACTGCAATAATTATTTTTTCTTTTAACAGATAGTTACTGTTTCTTCTTCAATATTTTTTTTCTTATAGTTTCATCGTAATCATTTTGCTAGACATAGTCATACTGTCGGCCATAAATAAATTTTTTAGATTCCTGGAACGCGAGAGCTTTCAGTGAAATTTATTTAATTTAGGATTGCATTTACTTTGGAATTATTATAATATTTCCTTGTTTAGTAAATATACATTGACCAATAATGGCTCCTTCATACTCTAGCTGAATTGTCCATTGATCACCTTTTTTAAATTTACCTAAATTACTAAATGTGATCTGGTCGCCAACCATCAGTGAATTTGGATTTTTATCCCCATCTGTAATGGTGGCTCCCATTGCCATTGTTTGATTTACTCCGCTCGACGCATTTCTGGCATCTATTGAACATAGAGTTTGATCGACTGGTCCGTTTATTATTGCGATAATTCTTACTGCTGATCCATTTTGTAACATGCGAACTAAAGAAATATTATACGGACCTCTTGGGTTCTTAAAAATACATTGACCAATGATTTCGCCTTTATACAATAATTGAATTGTCCAGGTGTCTCCAACTTGGAAATCCGCTAGGTGGCTAAAGGTAATGACATCACCTATCCCTAAAAATTTAGGAAAACCGTTACCATCGATTATAGTAGGTTCAAGAGCAGATGTTTGATTTTCTCCACTAGCTTTATTTGTTGCAGTAACAACTACTTTAGTTTGATTTACATAAGATTTTGTCATTCCAATGATCTCAATGTAAAATTCTGTTTGAACCATACTGACGTTAGGTCTTTCATTGGATTCATTAACAATAATTTGAACCGTTGCAGTTACGGTGGTTGATGAAGATTTTGCAGTAAGTATATACGTTGTAGTTTCCAATGGCAAGATGGTTAGATTTCCTGTAAGATTAACTGTTCCTATCTCATTATCGATTGTCACTGATGTAGCATCTGAGACATTCCACCGTAATTGTGTTGTTTGTCCTTGTTCTATTTGAAGTGGTATCCCCTCAAATGAAATATTAGGTTTTTTTTGTTCACTACATCCGCTTAATATGCTCAAGCATAAAAATAATAGAACGCCAATTACTACCAATTGTTTTTTCATAGTTCTGAACCCTCCAAAATTTATCTTCATAACACCTTCTTCTATAAGAATATTGCGAAGTAAAGAATAATTTTAATTTTATTATCAAAACTGACGAGTAAATATTGATGCCTCTCCAATTTTTAGTATGAATAATTTACCGGGCTGGTGAAATCTTTATAGGGGGTATAAAATATAAAAAAAATTAGAAAAGGATGTTTTGGAATCCAAGCAGATGTCGTAGGAGATGAAACATAAATGGGTGCTGTACGAAAATGTGCTGAAATAGAATGTTGAGTGTGAATGTATAGTCTTTTGGCATGCTAATGTCAAGTGTCGCCCAATCACTTTCTGTGGTAAGGGTGTCTTTTACTTTCGCTTTAATCGTATAGGCTCCTTTCTCTGTAAATGAGTGATTTATGGGTAAGGCTTGGCCTGCAGGGTACGGGCCGATCCATTCAACAGCAGGAGAACCATCTCCCCACTCAACCCAATATAAAACAGGTTCACCTCCGGGATTAGTTTCCACAAAGGTATAGGTGTAGGTTACTCCTCTTTTACCCTGAGTTGGACCATCGATGGAGGGTGGTGGCAGGTCATGATGAATAATTGTTGTTCCAAGGGGATTTGACCAGTTGCTCAGAGCCCCGTGTTCGTCACGAGCTTGTGTTTTTATTGTATAATTACCTGATGTGTTCCATGCGTGCGACAGACTTACGGGTTCACCTGAAGAAACCATCGTAGTCCAATTGCTGTAGTCATGGGAACTAGCAGCATCCCAGTCAAATCGATATTGTAATTCATCCCCATCCGAATCGACAGTGCTCGTCGTAAATGTTCCTGATTCTTCAACGTAGAGAACTGAGGGTCCAGTCGGTGTGGTCGGTATATCTGGTATTCTATTGATGTTGAAACACGAACTATGTCTGAGATCATGTCGAAACATAGGCCATCCTTGGTTTTCTCCATTGCCCGCTGTAAGAGCATATGCTCTTCCGTAGTTGTTCGTCTCTGGCGATGAAACACCATAACCACCTATGATGAAGAGATCAAGTTTTCCATCGCCGTTGAAATCACCAATAACAGGTGCATGATCGATTTGAAAAAGCATCCCATAATGTGCCTGTAAATCATAAGTCCAAATGACCTCACCAGTGTCACCGCTCAGAACTCTTACCGTACCATCTTCCGATCCAAACGCGACATCTAATATATTGTCTCCATTCACATCTGCAATAGCTGCACCGCGAAAGATATTACCACCAGCAGAATAACTCCAGAGTAATGATCCAGTATGTGATAAAACACCAAGAATGTTATAGGCGACAAACACGATCTCGAAATGATTATCATTATTCAGATCCGCAATCGATGTCGGTGCTCCAACATAAAACGGTGCAAGGTAATTCCACACTGGGCTGCCATCTTCGCTATTCACCACATAGACATGACTGTCATAACAACCGATTGCAATTTCAGCTCTCCCATCCTCATCGATGTCTGCAAATGAACCACCATGATACATCCAGTCCTGAGGTTGGTTGGAATACCATTTCGTCGATCCGTTTTCTCCGTTCAAAGCATAAATCCTATGATCGCCATTCCATTGCGCCACGACGATGTCTAATTTTTGGTCACCATTGATATCAAGAATGTTGGGGCATGATTGAATATAACTATTTGTTCCAAGGTTTATTTGCCAACATATACTGCCATCTTCCCCATTCAGACAGAAGACATAGCCGTGAAAGGTGCCAATTATAACCTCTGGTTTGTTATCATTATCAACATCAGCAACTGCCGGGGGCGAGTCAATACAGTTTGCGGTTCCTGTGAATCTTGACCATTTTATTGAACCGGTCATCCCATTAAAACAGTACACGGTTGACGGTGAAGATGCTGGAATCACCACTTCTAGATTGCCGTCTAAATCAACATCTGCGATGGCTGGGGATGCATCATTACATCCACCGGTATTATAACTCCAAAGGAGAGATCCATCGTCTGCGTTTAACGCGTAGACGCTTTCGTCATTAAAATAGGTTCCAAAAACGATTTCCAATTTACCATCATTGTCAATATCCCCGGTTGCAGATGACCCAAATGATGGTGCTTGTAAATCATACCACCAAAGTATTTGTGGAGATGATCCAGTGCTTGATTGTTTTGTCGCGGCATAACTTTGAACAGCGCCTCCAATACATAATATCATGCATAATACTGCGATCCACACTTTCTGGTACATATCCACGTCCATGGTGTCCTCTCCTGTTTTTCAAATATGCCCCATGGCATTTAAATGTTTTCTCTGTGATAAAATCAACAAAAAACTATTTTTCTGAGCAAAGATTTCAGATGATTGTAAATGTGTTTACACTCTGATCAACCACTGAAACATACGTATCAAATGTATTAACCAAAGAAGTGTATGTCACGGAACATATCGTGTTATTTTTTTCAAAAGGACTTATTTGTGTTGGAGCATGTATGGTTCTTGACCTTCAGAGTATACCATTTCATGTGCGTTGAGACTATTGTCAATTTTTAGTTCGCTAGAAATAAGTGAAAAATTTTTAAAATAAGTATGAGTGTAACTTTCTATCATTTATTCGACAATTTTTTCCAGCGTTTTATTTGAGATTATTGGAACTTTTATGGCGAGATTAACTATATAATTATTTTGATCTGGTCATAGAAAATTAACATCGTCTTGAGTGTTTTCATTGGTTGTCCAGCCTGCCGGCGGGTTCAATCCGAACCCAAATTCTTAGTTTACATATCTCAAGCTATTTTGGTTTACATCTTGTGTGCATCCACTAAATACTATCGCTATAAACACAAGCATGAATCCAGTCACCATGCAGTTTTTTCTTTCGCATGGTTCTCTGATATATAACAGATTAGGAGTTTTCCTAGTTAAAACTTTTTATTTTCAACTTCTATTTTTTCCTCTAAAACTGATCTAAGATGTTAGATAGAAAATGCAGTATAAAAAATAAAGAAGAAAGAAGGGGTCCTAGTACCCCATGAGATGTCGTAAGATTGGGAACATGTGCGGGAACGTCTCTAGAAGATGCTGAATGAATCCACTGAATGAGAACCGATACTCAAACGGCATTACTATATCCATAGTGCCCCAGTCGCTTTCATCACCTTGTACATCTTTTGCCTTAATTTTTATCTGATAGGTTCCATCTTGGCTAAAGCTATGTGTAGTTGTCGCCGTTACACCAGAGTGATATGGTCCAAGCCAACCGCTCGTCGTGTTATCTCCCCAGTCGATATAATAATAGACATCGTCACCGTTTGCGTCTGTCGTAGAAAATTTATAGAGGTAGTTTGCCCCGGTTTTTCCCTTTGCCGGACCTGATATGTCCGGAGTGTTTGGCGGGTCGTTCAGCACAATAGTCATCGTCAATGGTTCTGACCAGCCGCTTGTAGCACTGTTTGTATCCTTTGCCTTTACTTTTACACTATAATTCCCCGTTGCGGACCAGGAATGACTGTCAGATATGGTAAATCCCGACGCGTAAGGCCCAAGCCATCCGCTTGAGGTTCCATCGCCCCAGTTGAACATATAAAAGATTTGATCACCGTTAGGATCGGTTGTTTTACTTGAGTAGGTATATTCATTGTTTAGGACTCCATGTACTGGCCCGGTTGGTTTTGATGGTGCGTAGGGTGCATCACTGGTGGTCACAGGACCCATGGTCAAATCCGGGTTGCCGAAAAGTGATCCCCATTCAAACATTTCCATATATGTACCAGCAGTCCAGAGATTGTTGACATACATCTGTCGTAATGCCCATTGATGAGCTTGACCTTGTGTGTAGTTTCCTGAGGTACAACAAGTGGTAAAGAAGTAATCAAGCGACTGACTTGACCCGTCCATTGGGTCATTCCAGCCAGGCTGGCCATAGGCAATCTTATTAGAGCCAAGGAATCCAATAGCGCCTTGTTTTAGCATCGCCTGGCCAATATTCAAATAGTCAGTATCGGAGTTGCTGCACGAATCTGCAAAGATAATCGAAGGATAATTGTCATTAAGAGAAAGGCAGGTTGTTTCATCAACAAAAGGCTGAGATGGATAATATTCATACGTTGCTTCAGGTGATCCATGTCCTGCCCAGTCCACGAACGCATAAGTTCCTGCAGACCATACTGACTCGACATTATTATAATCCAGGTTGTAGTCACAGGGATATGACGATTGCGCGTCCTCATACAGACGGGTCATCGTCCAATCAGTCATCCACTCCTGATCGACTTTTGCTTCCATGAGCACTGCGTTATCCGTATCATCCCAGAAGAATGCACCGAGAAGGAGGATGTTTTTCTTAAATGAATCATCGTTGTTCTGTTCATAGGCAACAGATTTTTCACAAATGCTTTGTACTGTGTCAGGATCGCTCCATGGGATACGACCAACGTTAATTTCAGTCTCAAAATCAATAGGATCGGAGTTCTCTCCATATTGATGATCTCCATCAACATCCCAGGACTCACTGTCGGGAAGTGAGAGCTCTGCATAGTAGTAATCAGTTTCAGGTTCTTGCCAGGTGGTTCGCATAGGTACGTCATCGACATTACCAATGAGACACACATCTAGAATGCCCCATTCTTCCGAGGGGTATTTCTCAAGGAGAAACGCTCTCATTTTTGCTGAAAGATCATAACCCTCATAATTACTATTAATCCATTCTGTGGTAACCACATTGACATTATGCCCCTTGGCACTTTCCCAGTCTGCGAGGGATGTCACAGATGAAGTCAACGAATCAAGCGTGATAATCACATAATCATATTGTTCTCTATCTCTAGGACCATCTGGATACCAGTTCTTCGCTTGGTCATAATTTATAATGATTTCTTGTGCAGTGCGTTCTGTTTGTGGAATATTATCGATCATAATGTTTTTGGAGGATGTTCCTACGGGAAAAGTATAATGCACAATGACCGTGATATCTTGGTAATACATTAATTTACCAGAAAGCGGGTAGTAAATAAACGGAGAGATTCTCACATCAACAAGGTTATATTTCCGATATCCACCTGTTCCAATAACCTCTCCAATCGAAAGTGGATAGGGATTGTTCTGGCCATAGACGGTTTTATAGTTCTCGTCGTAATGGTGTTGATCATCTGCATAGCTTGCTGAATTCTCAGAGCCGATGACCCGGGGGAGCGAACTGGGCGGAATCTGGTACAGTCCATGGATGTCGATGCCTTCTTTTGTCTCAAATACAACATCGCGAACCTTTGCACCTGGAGGTATAGCGATAGAAAATATCTTCGACGGCATATTTGGTTTTCCTGGTATCATTAAACGACCGTAATTTTCGACTGTTATTTCTTGGCCCACGTTTGTTTCTTTGATCTCATATTTGCCTACAGGAATATTCACCGTAATCGTGCCATCTTCTATAGTAATACCTTGTTTGCTTTTTATCACTGCATTGGCACTGACCAGTGCACCGCAAATCATCAGCATACATACAAAAATACCTATTATTTTCTTCATCATTTATTTCTACCTCAAACCCAATATTAACAAAAGTTATAGAGGGGGAGCTAGTATATAAACCTTCATATAAATTACAGTAAAAAATGAAAAAACAATTATTTTTTACGATTTCAAATACAGAAAAAATGAGGAATAATTATGACCGAAAATCTAAAATATTTTTCATAGCTGAAAAAAACTTAAAATTGGTTAAGAAAAAAAGCAGAATAACATTGTAAATTGATCTGTCTACATCCTAAGAAATGCCTTTAAATGAACGACAAAACAAAAACCTCTTTTTAAATATGTATATATATAACATGCGACATAATGTCAAATAGTACGGGGGACATTATGAGGAAAAAAAGTATCTCTATACAACTATTTTCTACGCTAGTATTGTGTGTTTTGGTTATCGCTTCGATCACTCAAGCGGTTATCAACACAAATGTAAGCGACAAGAAAAATATATTTAATAACGGGAGCGAAGGTGTCATACTATCAACAAACATATGGGAGGACACTTTTAGTAATGAGACAAAAATAGATCCAAGTCCACCAGGGGCTGGTCAGTCAGATAATTATATCGTTTCCGCTGGTCAGGTTTCTATGGCAAATACCTATTCAGCATGGACGAATCCAGCCTGGACAAAAATGAAGCCTATTACGATTACCAACACTGCTGGTCAAACGCTTCTCAACACAGTAATCTATTTCAGTATTTCCCATGAATCTGGAATGCAATCAGCATTTCAGGACATACGATTTAAACATCAGAACAACCCAACCATCTGGTTAAATTATTGGATCGAGCGATACAATGCGACGACTGCGAACGTCTGGGTGAAAGTTTCGTCTCTTCCCATGGGAACAAGTACGATGTACCTCTTCTATGGAAATCCCTCAGCGACTAGTCAGAGCAATTATTCTGGGGTTTTTAGTTGGTCAGCGTTCTGGGCTAACGATGAAAAGACCACAAACCATGCCAACAACGAAGGGACATGGGACCCTGATGTTTCTTATGGGGCTAATGAGTTTTTGGTTTCATGGGAGGAGGGACAACCATACTGGTTCCCATACTCCTTGGGTTTTAAGCAAGAAATCAGGGCATCGATATATGATGGAGAAGGAAACAAGTTAGTTGATGACAAACAGGTCTTTAACGATGGTACTCTTTATTTTAGGAACGAAAATCCATCTGCTGATTATGGTGGCGGAAAATACTTTGTCGCCTGGGAACACTATGCGACAACCGCTAACCCAAGTGTAACGACTGAGGACATCAAAGCAAGAACAGTCGTACGAAATGGCGATCAACTAACGCTCGGGGCTGTCATTGATGTCTGTAGTGCAATCGATTGCCAGGCGGATGCCAATGTCCAATTTGACTCAGTAAACAACCGATTTTGTGTTGCCTGGGAAGATGCACGAAATGGAGAAACGAATTACAACATCTACGGGCGGCTATACGATACCAACGGCAACCCAGTTGGCGGCGAAAAAGGTATTGCTACTGCTACCTATAGCCAATGTGAAGTATCGGTTGCTTTTGATCCGATTCACGAGCAATATATGATCGTATGGGAGGAGGGAATAACCCCTGATAACGGTCCATTTAGTATAAAAGCAGGAATCTTTGATGAAAACCTCAATCAAATTGGTAGTACAATTACCATAGCCACCGGCAGCGATGCAGTTGATTATAACTTCCCCTGTGTTGAGTTCTGCCAGCAAACCCAGCGTTACCTTGTCACATGGAATAACGATGACCTCAGTACAGGCGACTGGTGGGGAAATCTCTGGGGTAAGATATTTGATTCAGCAGGAAGCGTGGTCGTCAACACATTTGAGATCAAATCAGGCGAGTACGTTCGAATCGATATCGCTCCTTATCTTTCTTCCTCGTTCTTCATCTCATTCAACAGCAAAGGCGCTAGTGGATCTGGTTTGATTTGGGGCAAGATACTTTCATCAACTGGAGAGCTTATCGGCGGCGACATTCAGCTATCCGTGAGTCCTTCAGCTCTTGCTGATTGGGCAAATATCGGTGTCGGCAACAATAAAGTGTTTGCCGGCTGGGAGGATATTCGGATAACGTATCCCTCTCCATGGGATGATATGCCTGATGTATACAGCAATCTTTTCTCTTCTTCCATAGCAGGATCAAGTGTGACCTATTCGACCGGTGCTGAAAAACAACTTGTGTTGTCCGCTCATGTGACCTCTGTTCAGATTATTCCAACGAACTTTCATTCCTGGGATATTTTCAATGCGACCTATATCAATGGTACCATAACATTCGATATCCTTGATGGAACAACCGGTGCCCTGCTTCTGCAAGGAGTCTTGCCTGGTTGGAATCTTAATGCACACGGCATCATCGCACCGACCGTTCGACTCAAGGCGACGTTTTCCAGAGCAAACCCATCCACTACCCCAAAGCTCGATAAATGGAGTGTAAAATGGCAGCTCAATGAGCCGCCAAATGCCCCCAGTAGCCCCAACCCAGCTGATGGTTCAACCGATGTTCCTGTCACAACCGATCTGAGCTGGACCGGTGGAGATCCAAACGGAGACCCAGTCACCTATGACGTGTATTTTGGGACAACCAGTCCGCCGTCAAAAATGATCGGCAATCAGTCTGCAACTACGTATGATACTGGAACGATGAGTTACGGGACACCCTATTACTGGAAGATAGTTGCCTGGGATAACCATGGAGGCACCACTACAGGTCCTCTCTGGCATTTCACCACCCACAACGACCCCCCGAACACTCCAAGCAACCCAAACCCGGCAAACGGAGCAACAGGTGTATCTATCGACACTGATCTGAGTTGGACCGGTGGTGATCCAAACCCTGGCGATACCGTCACCTACGACGTCTACTTTGATGTGACAACCCCCCCAACAACAAAAGTTTCTGCCAATCAAACCAGTCTCTTTTATGATACTGGCGCTATGGGCTATAATGTTCATCATTACTGGAAGATCGTTTCTTGGGACAACCATGGTGCTTCAACCTCTGGAATAATATGGGGTTTCACAACAGAAAATAGAGCACCCTATGAACCCACATCTCCATCACCGCCTCAAGGAGCAACCGGTGTGGCCATCACCGCTGATCTGAGTTGGACCGGAGGCGACCCTGATGGTGACCCTGTGACCTACAACGTCTATTTTGGAACCAGCAACCCACCACCAAAAGTAGCCAACAATCAGTCTGCTACCACCTATGATTTACCAACCCTTTCCTACGGAACGACCTATTACTGGAAGATCGTTTCTTGGGACAACCACGGTGCATCAGCAGCAGGGCTCCTGTGGACGTTCATGACAAACACTCTGCCCTCAGAGCCAAGCAGTCCCAGTCCCGCTAACCATGCGACCGGAGTCGATATTAACACTGATCTGAGCTGGACCGGTGGTGATCCTGACCCTGGAGACAGCGTCCTGTACGATGTTTACTTCGGCACTGCCAATCCTCCGCCGAAAGTCGCCAGCAACCAGTCTGCAGCCTTATATGATCCCGGAACGATGAGCTACCTTGTCACCTATCATTGGAAGATCGTTTCCTGGGACAGTCACGGTGCATCAAAATCAAGCCAACTCTGGGATTTCACCACGACGTTTGTACCGAATAATCCTCCGTATATCCCCAGTAATCCCAATCCTCAGAATCACGCAAACAATGTCGGTATCGATAGTGATCTTGGTTGGACTGGTGGAGATCCTGACCCTGGTGATACCGTCACCTACGACGTCTATTTTGGCTCAACCAACCCCCCGCCGCTCATAAGCCTTGGGCATCCGAATACCAACTATGATCCTGGTAGCCTCAGTTACAGCACAACCTATTACTGGAAGATCATTTCCTGGGATAACCGCGGTGCATCCACGCCAGGTCCTCTTTGGGATTTCACCACGACTGCTGTGCCAAATAATCCTCCTTATGTTCCCAATTCTCCTAATCCAACCAACCATGCGATAGGCGTTAACATCAACGCCAATCTCGGCTGGACCAGTGGCGACCCAGACCCAGGCGACACCGTGCTGTACGATGTCTATTTCGGGACGACCAATACGCCTGCAAAGATAGTCAGCAATCAGTCGGGCACCTTCTATGATCCAGGGACAATGAATTACCAAACCGCCTATTACTGGAAGATAGTTGCCTGGGATAACCATGGAGCGTCATCATCAGGCCCTCTCTGGGATTTTACTACAGAAAACGAGGTAAACAATCCTCCGTATCTACCCTCAGATCCTTTCCCGGTCAATCATGCATCTAGTGTCGACCTCAATGCTGATCTGAGTTGGAACGGAGGCGATCCTGATCCGGGGGATACGGTAACCTATGACGTGTGCTTCGGAACGACCAATCCGCCCCCCAAAGTCGTGGGTAATCAATCTGGGATGTCCTATGATCCCGGTATAATGAACTACCAAGCGACCTATTACTGGAAGATAGTTGCCTGGGACAACCACGATGCATCGACGCAGGGCTCCCTGTGGGATTTCACGACGATAGATGAGCCGAACGATCCGCCGTATGCACCATCGGGCCCATCACCAGCAGATGGAGCTACAAACGTGGATGTCACGGCAAACCTTGGATGGACCGGTGGCGACCCAAATGGTGACACCGTCACCTATGATGTGTACTTTGGGACCAGCACACCACCATCAAAAGTAGCATCTAATCAGTCAGCGACGACCTATGAACCCGGTACGCTGGACTATACAACCACGTATTATTGGAAGATAGTCGCCTGGGATAACCATGGTGTATCAACAGAAGGTTCGATATGGCAGTTTACTACGACCACGGAGCCGAACAACCCTCCTTATACACCAGCTAATCCCTCGCCAGCAAATGGAGCAACAACTGTTGATGTCAATACAAGCCTCAGCTGGACCGGAGGCGACCCTGATTCGGGTGATACCGTCACCTATGATGTCTACTTTGGAACGACGACACTTCCACCACTAATCGTCAGCAACCAGACGAGTTCAACCTATCAACCTTCTCCACTAAACGAAAACACGACCTATTATTGGAAGATAGTCGCCTGGGATAACCATGGTTCTTCTGCCGTAGGTGCGGCATGGAGCTTTATCACAGAGACACTCGGTGATACAACATCACCAATCGTAAAAATCACCAAACCTGAGAAAGCAATTTATATCAAAAATAACAAGGTTCTGTCGTTCATCGCCACCCTTGTTTTCTTCGCCATCGACGTTGATGTCACCGCCACCGATAACGATTCAGGTGTCTCAAAAGTGGAATTCTACATTGACGATCAATACAAAGCAAACGACACCACTGCGCCTTACAGATGGACATGGAGCGAAAAAAGCCTGTTCGTTTACACCCTCAAAGTAATCGCGTATGATAACGCAGGACACCGTGCAACCGTAGAGACCAACGTATGGAAGTTCTTCTAAAAAATGAAGAATGATACCATAACGATGTAGCTAGAAATCTTCACCATTAGCGTTGACTTGGTTACCGCTGAACGAATCAAGATTCAATGATAATTAAATCCTGATAGGCTTCCTTTCACTTACACAACTTCAACCGATGACTCGATACGATCGATTGTCTTTTGAAGAAAATCCTCATCATTGATCGTGACTTTAATAGCGTTATTCGGGCAGCGGTCAGCGCACCGTCCACAGCCTTTGCAGTCAACACCGATGATCGCATGGCCATCCTGGATCATTATCGCATGCACGAAACAATGCTCCGTACATGTTCCACATCCGTTGCATTTTTCAGTCACGGTCACTTCTACCCCAGGCATTCGTTTGACCTTGGCACTTATCCGTGGGTCAAGGTCTGAGAGTATCTTCCAAAGGCAGCAGCAACTGCAACAATTACAGATCGTTAGGAGATTTCCTTCTGAACCAACACCAAGCCATGTCTCATCGATTTTGTCCCTTCCGATCAGATGAATGAGTCCCGACCTACGACATTTCTGTACATACTCTAGGGCTTCATCCACGGTTGCTTCTCTCCCAAAATCGGGGTTAATGTTTCGTGCTGCGTCTCCAAGGAACAGACAACCGAATTCGATTGGATGGTTCTTACAGTGCATCGCCTCACGACACAGACAAAATTTCATGATAAAACGATAGTTTGTTTTTCTGATGAAATATTCAACTACCTGCGATGGAAGCACGATGTTATCGGGAGGTTTTATTGATTTCTCGAGGTTGATTTCAACAATATTATCTTTTGGGAGGGCGGTAAGATTTGTCTGGTCAAAGAACATTTTATCGATTATTTCTCTCATGAGAGGTACCCGTGTCATCTTTGCTGCAAGGAATCGATAGGGGTACATTTTTTCAAGGAAAAAGACGAACCTTCGCGTGCTTTTCATTTGACTACCAAATGATAAAATATAGGATAATAAGGTTATCGATTTCATAAAACCCTCATTTTTTCATCGATGAGGTATATTTTTAAGGAAGTAATTATTACAAAACCATGATATGGGGAGTGAAAGTGTATGATAAAATGCAAATTTCTTGAACAGTATCGTATTCCAACTATGATGTTGAATGGAAAGGATTACGTGGAAAGTGAACGGTGTCGGCTGGGCAATGAGATACCATTAGGTGGTTGTTTGGAGAATTGTCCTGATTTTGAACCAGGAAAATAAAATATAGTGCAGGGGACGAGATTTGAACTCGCGGACCTCTACAGGACAAGACCCTCAATCTTGCGCCGTTGACCATGCTTGGCTACCCCTGCAAGGGTTTTTTTGCTGTAAATACAGGATAACCTATATATCTTTTCGGGTGGCTCTCTTAGATGTCGTTGAGATCCATACCGCATCGCTGACTCAGTTCCCGATGTAACTCCATCAACCGTTTCGCATGCTTCGTTTGTCCTTTTTGCAATGCTTTTTCGACTTCTTTTTCAATCTGATGCTCATGGTCGTTTTCAATCAGGTTATCTGCATGGGCAACGATCTTTTCTTCTAACGTCATCGGGAGGTAATCTTTTGGGGGTAACCCAAGAGCTATAGCTTCTTCTTTTGGTATCCCTGCGCCTAAATGCCGCTCGATAATGCGAACAATACTGTCTGGTAAACCTAATGAAGTGGCAATCTTTGCTCCTTCAACCCCGTGCATTATCCCCTGTGTTTTCGACCTTCCGATATCATGGAGCAACGCACCTGCTTCGACAAGCTGGACGTCCGCATGAGCTTTCCTTGCTATTCTGACTGCGACCTTTCGCACCGCTTCGCAATGGTTGATAACTTCATTTGAACATCCTACTTCTCTCAATAATCGAAGACAATGTCCAGGGCTTGGAATCGTGTTCATGTTTTTCCCTTTGAAAGAACCGTTTTTCCCTTAACACAGGGAACAATTTGAATGTTTCCGTTGAAATCTTTTCTCTGCCACGCTGCTTTTGTATAGCGGTCAAGAAACAGTGCTAACGCGGCAACCTCGGAATGCGGCTGATTCCCGACTGAGACGTTCAGATTAGCGACTTCGTAAAAATAACGAGGGACCTTTTCTGCTCCGACGATAATCAACAGGTCACGACCGGTATCAAGATGGTCAACTGCTTCATCCAGCTCCATTCCATACATGGTCAGATGAACAATTGAACCCTGCCATGATTTGATGATTTTTTTATGATCAATCCCAGTCTCTACCTGAAAATCACCACCAAATCGACTGCAGACCGACTGGATGTTTTTCTTAATTTTTTCATCTTTCGTGGTGATAAATATTTTATCTGCGCCGAATGCACGCGCGACCAACGCGACATGTGTGGTTACCCGTTTGTCTCGATCGATCCGATGTCCAATTCTCAGCACCGCTATCACGATTATCAGTCCATCCTTGGAATACGGAAAAGAAAAAGAGTCTTAAAAACACTTTGATGTCGACAAAATTTGTTATGATCTGCCTTTTTTCTTCAACAGAATGAAATCAACTTTCTTCTCAGTATTATTTTCGATTCGAGTAATGTTCCCTGTCGAACCCGTCTCTTTTCGTTCCATGCTGTCGATGCTCTGTTCAATCGTTTCAGGACTTTCCCAACTTGTTCGTTTCGAGTTTTGTTTCTTTTCTGGACGAGAACTTTCTGGTTGTTTTTGTGCAGACCCCTTAGAATATAATGTTTCATTGTATTCTTTGATTGGAACTTCTTTGGATTCTTCCCTTGTTTTTGGTATCGTTGGTCTTTTCTCTGGTTCTTCGTATTGTTCGGTGGGTAATCCACTTTCTGTGGGCAATCCTTCTTTACTTTTCAACCGCTTGAACAATTTCCATTTTGTCACAGAGAACCCCTCAAGTCTTTTTTTCTTGGAGAGGCTATCTTTTAGAGACTTGATAAGGTTTTCCTTAAACAGAACCACTTGAAACCGTCAGGGCAAACGAAAAGCATTTATCTGACTCCTAAATTCACACTTGTAGCTTTTTAGTCAAGAAGGGCTAGTGGTCTAGTTGGTTATGACATCGCTCTCACACGGCGAAGGCCGCCGGTTCGAATCCGGCCTAGCCCATACATTTTCTAAATTACCTCTTCAGTCTCTAAGCAAATTCATAAATTCATTGGTGTTAAAAAAAATTTTGGTTCGCATCATCGATAAATTTTTTTTCATCATCTAAATCGATTAGCTTATTAATCACCATGTGATTCCGTATATTGGTTACGTGGATGGGATGCAGGATGACACAAATACAGCGATTTCTCCAGAGATGTTGAAACCTCTTATCATCAGGTCGCTTCGGAGAAGTAGCGTACGGAAGAAAATAGCGGAGTACCTTTTTGAGATTAGTCCCAGCGGGAGTTATACCTCGGAGATCGCGTTCAGCGTCAAGACCACGCCGACCAATGTTATCGGCGCGATTCGTGGGATGAATACCAGATATCGCAATGATGAATCCCTCATCAGTCTGAATCTTGTTGAACAAATCGAAGGGGGAAAACACCGGGATATAAAATTGTACAGACTTACCGATCTTGGCAAAGAAATTGTAGAAGGTCTGCGTGACAATAAAAAACGATACTAGGCGCCTTCGTATGATCCTTTTTTGTATTCTTCAAACATCGTCGTGACTTGATTTTCTTCTACTTGACCGATATCGCCACTTTCATAGCGCACCACAAACCACCTGCTTGGACGCGGATACGTTCTGATGACGATTGCTTTTTTCGCAGGAAGATTTGGTGCATCTGGATCCCGCACTAAAACTTCGATACCTTTTCGTATCCCTCGTTCTTCCAGCATAGATTTCTTCATCCTTCATTTTTTACTTTGTAGAATGAAATAACATCGACGTATAAAGAATTATTTCAACTGCTCATGATGTTCCAAAAATAACATATGATGTTCTATGATGAAGTTTAAATATAATACATTCGATTGCAGAAAATAGGTGAGGGCGATATGAAGTCAAAAAGAACGCTGTTTTTGTTAATGTTTGTAATCGGTCTTTGTTTTGCAATGGTGCTTGGTCCCCTATGTAGTGCTCAGCATGCTGTTGTTTCTATCAAGAATGTCAGTGTACAATTGGTAGAAACACGACCACCGGTGGGAAACAAGGTGATACGTGTCTACAATATTATTGCAGTCTTGCAAAATTCAGGTGACGTCAAATCAGATGAAATCAGTGTTTTTTTTTATGACCCTGAATATAATAAAACGACGACACCGCCCATAAAACTAACACCCTTTAATGTATCATTGAATCCTGATGAAAATAAAACATTTATCCTTAATAACTGGCCGACACCGCTCACCGGTGATGTCCTTATCAATGTCAGCTTCAAGCCTTCGTTATCTGACGTTTTAAAAACCCAGGATAACTCCGGCTCTTATGTGTATCATCTGCAGATAGGAGCAACTAGGAAAACAACATCGACACCTGGTTTTGAGGTCGCGGTTGTTCTTTTCGCAATTCTTGCTCTTCTCGTAAAGAAACAAATAAAAAAATAACAAGAGCAATGAACGATCAGTTAATACAGGAAATTTATTTCCCTATTTTTCTGTCACCGTAATAACTACATGATCCACAAACGCTGCACCTGCTCCGTCATAGGTAACTTTATTTGCAGCGGAGAAAGATTTTTCAGTGTACCCTGAGGGTAAATTTGAGACACTATGTCTGCTGTCATTGTACAACAAAATATTATTCTTGTCATAGAATTTCACATCAATCTTTGCGCTGATCATCTTTCCAGCGATATTGTGGAACAGCCAGCCTACGATTGCTGATTCGATGCCTCCTGATTTGTTTAAATTTTTTTCAAAAGACACATTTGCAAACTCGACGATCGTCGAATCAAGAAACACATTTTGAGGCCTTTGTTGCATCTTGATACTATTGGTATCTTGACATCCGCTCAACGACGCAATTATGGAAATAACGACTGCTATAACAAGTAATAATCCTTTCTTCATATCCACTAATCCCTCCTGGTTTTCTGATAGAAAGATATGCGGGATCATCATAAATATGTTTCTATACCAAAGACTTTTCTAAGGAGGATTTTTTTGTTCACAAAAAGTTTTAATAGCTATAAAATATCATTGATGGTATAAAATCAGGGAAAGCCAGACGATCTGGCGAAGAGAGATGGGATATGCCGTTGCCAGAAAAATCAGAAATTATAAAGAACGTTCTAAAAACATTAATTTCGATTTCCAGTAGAAAGACCGATCTTCCCTATACGATTCTGACTATCGAAGACCATATCAAACGATTAGCGATTCAATATTCCTTCCTCAAGCATGTTCAAATAAACAATGATGTCTATAACGAAGAGTCCGCTGAGGTAATCAGCGTGATGTCTGACATCAACACCGTGCCACCGACAGAGCTAGGGAAAGCGTTGCATTCGATCATTCATTCGATGAATCGTTCTTTAGGGGATAATGCCGGTCATTTTTTCATAAAAGAAATCCGCAATACGCTCAACGATGATTATCTCAATGGTATGAAAGACATGGGCGTGGATCTGGGTCTGATGCAGCTAGAAAGCGAAATAACAAGATTGGAACGAGAAATCACCCAGCGAAAAAAATAACCTTATTTCTTCTTCCTGAACACCGCATACAGGATGACGATCATCACGATCAACGCCATGAAAATCCAGATATACCAGCTTTGTGGGATAATCTGGAAGATATCCTTATTTGATTTCTGTTCAAGGACAGACGGTACTTCGAATGTTAGTGCGTTCAACCCATAAATCGTGCCGTTCGCACCAATAATCACAGTTCCATTTGCCACAACAGGGTTTGACACGATCGGTGTTGTCACATAATTCCTCACGCCATCTACCGTGAAGCGCGGTGCAAACGCCCAGACCAGTTCTCCGTTCGATTGATTCACTGCATAGAGCCTGCCATCGTCACAGCCAAAGAACACATAACCCCCGTATGAGACTGGAGTGGAATGGATACTTGCTTGGCAAGGAAACATCCATTTTACGGTCCCATCTTCCTCAAAAGCATAGAGGTTATTGTCCATGGCACCGACAAAGATGACCCCTTTTGAGACAACAGGGGCGCAATCAAATCCCCATCCTGTTTGATAACTCCATTTTACCACACCAGTGGCTGCATCAAGGGCATAGACATAGGTATCCCATGACCCAAGATAGATCGTATTGTTTGATAGAACAGGGGCTGCAGTGATCCTGCCTTTTGATGAAAACGTCCATGTAACGGTATGATTATTTCTGTCTACCGCATAGCAACTGTTCTCTGAGGTAAGATAGATGTTCTTGTCGTAGACTGCTGACAAATAACTTTCGTTACCAAATTTCAGTCTCCATTGCTCTTGACCATCGAGTACCGAGAGAGCATATACGTTCCCGGATGAGTCTGCACACAGAATGTTGTCTTGTATGAGTATCGGTTGTGAGATGATTTTACCAGGGGTTTGTATCTTCCATTGTCGGTCTCCTGTTTGTGAAAATGCTGCAATACCTTGTTCATCTCCAACGAATAACAAACCATTCTGTGCTAGTGGGGTCGTAGGGTTCCTTCCTACTGTTGTACGCCATCGCAGACTACCAGTTTGTGCGTTGAGACAGAGCAGGTCACCTGATGGGAGAGTAATGTACAGTCTCCCGTCTTCCACAAAACCAGCAGCAGTAAAATTATTCACTTTTTGCGTGGTATCAAATGTCCATGCCACTGTTGTTTCTCCTAAGGTTTTTTTCTCTTCTGGTATAGGTAACTTGTATCCTTCTTTGGATGGTAGACCAAACAGCCGTACCCATCCGGCTGGTGGTACTTCTTCTGTTGTGACTGCCTGGGAATCATAATTTGATATGATCAGTGGATGATGAGGGTTTCCGAAAAATGCCCATAACCCGTTCTGGCTCATCAGATAAGAATCAGTCACTTTTACATCGGTGATCCAATCACTAATCGGGGAGGTGCACATGATCTGCTTGACGGTCTCAATATCGATGTCCCCGTAGTATTTTTTTCCGAGCTCTTCGAATTTGAGGTCTCGTTCTGTGGGGATATATCTGAACGAGAAGTACCCCCATCCAGGCACCCCTAGAAAATTGCATAACACAAAGTTTTTTACATAGCTTTTAAGGTTCATTCGTTCGAAACGGACATGGAGATCAAGCGGGTTATTTGCGCTCCAGTAAAACCCGTTGAATGTTCGCCAGACTGCAGAATGTCGAT
>DQIQ01000011.1 GCA_003942085.1 Thermoplasmata archaeon
GCAAGCTACGATCCCGATGGAACCATCACCTCATACGAATGGGACTGGAACAACGATGGCACCTACGAGGAGAGCCATACCACACCAGCTGCAGCTCATTCGTGGGCAGATATGGGGAACTATCCCGTAACATTACGTGTCACCGATGATGATGATGCCACAGACACCATCACCAAGACAGTCGAGGTGAGTGGGGCGGTCAACTTTACCATTGACATCACCGGAGGGTTCGGGGTCACCGCCGTCATCACAAACACCGGTACTATCAACGCAACCGATATCCAATGGACATTGACCTTGACCGGTGGTTTAGTCCTGCTTGGAAAGACGAAGAATGGCACGATCACATCGTTATCAGCGGAAACACCATCAACCGTCATAGATAAACCGATCTTAGGATTTGGTAAAACAACTATACAAGTGGATGTCACCTGTGCCGAAGGAGTATCGGTCACAAAATCGGTGACTGGAACCGTCTTTGTGTTCTTCGTCCTCGGAGTAAGATAATTTACTCCACCTTCCTTTTTTTTCCATCTGGTTCGCCTAAAAGACATGCGGTTCATAGGATACGTTTTTAAGGAGGAAAAGAGAAGAACGGAATCAAAAAGTTTATATGTACACAAGCAAACAAGATGTACTGATTATGATAAGATTCGTGAAAATAATACTCATCACCTTTGGTGTAATGACTCTGAGTTTTCTCTGTATCCTCTCATTAGCATACCTCGGCATACAGATACCCTTCCTTTTTCTTCTGTATCTTCTGTTCTTTGAAACAACGTTAATCTTCGTGCTAACCGCAGTAGTCGTAAGGCATGCTCGTTCTGTACGGTCATAAAGAAAGAACAAACAGGGTTCTCATTCCTCCCATTTTGAATTTTTATCAATTCCAAACATTTAAATGAATCCACAGGATAACAATTCTACCTGTGTTTAACAGGAGAGGATTTCTACCATGAAAAAGAAAATACTTGGTATTTTTGTTGGTATGCTGCTGATAGCCA
The DNA here is from genome assembly GCA_003942085.1 of Thermoplasmata archaeon. Lineage (GTDB taxonomy): Archaea > Thermoplasmatota > E2 > DHVEG-1 > DHVEG-1 > SM1-50. The sequence continues at coordinate 1,005 of DQIQ01000011.1, forward strand.
CTGCTGTTCCAGCAATCGGGTCTCAGAACAATACCCTGAAAAACGCAACGACCCCAAGCATCGCTCCACCGGGGCTAAGAGCGGAGTGGACCCAGGCGCAGAAGCTTTTAGCCTCAGACGGCACATTCGGAGACTGTCTTGGTTATTCTGTTTCCCTGGATGGAGACACCGCCCTAATCGGTGCATTCAACGATAATGCAGATGCAGATCTCTATGGCTCTGTCTACATATTCACTAGATCTGGCACCACCTGGACCCAGCAAGCCAAACTCATACCCACCGCTGGAGGATACTACGATTATTTTGGATACGCGGTCTCTCTTGACGGTGATACCGCCCTCATCGGTGCACCTGGAAACTCGTTTAACCCGATCTATCCTGGGGCAGCCTATGTGTTCACCAGGACGGGGACGACGTGGACCCAGCAAGCAAGACTCGACCCCTCAGACGGTCAAGATGGCGATTATTTTGGAAACTCTGTCGCTCTTGATGGCGATACCGCGATCATTGGATCAGAGTATTTCTCAGGCACAGGCTCTGCATATGTGTTTACTCGTAGCGGTATCACCTGGACACAGCAAACAAAGCTGATACCACCAGATGGTTTCAATGGAGAATTGTTCGGTTTGTCTGTTTCTGTTGAGGGTAATACTGCTCTCATCGGAGCTCTCCTGGATGATGACAACGGACCTGGCTCTGGTTCAGCATATGTGTTTTCCCGTAGCGGCACCACCTGGACCCAGCAGGCTAAGCTGCTTGCCACTGACGGTGCATCCTTGGACTCGTTTGGTATCTCCGTTGCTCTTTTCGGTGACAACGCGCTCATCGGAGCTGAATGGGATAATGACAACGGAGAAAAATCTGGTTCAGCGTACGTGTTCACCCGTGCAGGTGCCACATGGACCCAACAAGCAAAACTCCTACCCTCAGACGGGACGACACAGGATCTTTTTGGCCATTCTGTTTCTCTGGCCAATGACACCGCTCTCATAGGAGCAAACGAGGATGATGCTACCGGGAACTATTCTGGATCTGCTTACCTCTTCACCCGCAGCGGCACCACCTGGACCCAACAAGAAAAACTCCTGCCTGCAGACCCCACAGAACAGAAGCTCTTTGGTGAGTCTGTCTCACTTGATGGTGACACCGCACTCATCGGAGCATACGGCGACGGGACCAACGGACCAGGTTCTGGCTCCACGTACGTGTTTACCAAAGCACCTGAAAACCAACCACCAGAAACACCAACTATACAGGGGCAAACCAACGGAAAAATAAAGAGATCATATACCTACACGTTTGTCAGCACAGACCCTGACGGAGATGACGTGTTCTACTGCATCAACTGGAGCGATGGGACGGGGGAAACCTGCATTGGGCCTTATGATTCAGGAAAAGAAGTAAAGATAGCGCATATCTGGACGGAGAAGGGAACCTTCATCATCAAAGCCAAAGCCCAAGACGGGTTTGGTGGTGAAAGCCACTGGGGGACACTGAGTGTGACCATGCCCTGCTCATATACCATACCATTGATTCGGTTCTGGGAACAATTGTTCGTAAGATTCCCCGAGGCGTTTCCAATCTTACGGCACCTTATGGGATACTAAAAAAATCCCCTCTATTCCTTTTTTTATCAATTCATACCATCTATGATATATTTACTCAAGAGACAGATTTTCTAAGGAATGTTGTAACGCAGATCCGCAAGGAGTCCGTCGTCCAGATCATGCTGGGCATCAGCACCAAAAATGTAGGTGCCATATTCGCTCAAATGTTTGAGATGGTACTGGAACCATGCCGTGAAGTACCTGCGAGAGATATTATGCTGCAGCTCAACAGCGATTTCAGCTGGCTTGTCAACGCCAAACCGCTGACCGAACCTGGCGTAAAACTCATCGATGAACCCGATATGGTTCCCCCCAGTGATCGCCACATACTCTTTTATCGTACCATTCGAAAGAAACGATGTGTACATCTTCACCACATCCTGCGGAGAAACCAACCCGTCGAGCGTGCCTACCTGCAACTGAATAGGCACCGTGATATTCCGCGCAGCAGACATCACCGACGGAAATCCTGCTGGAGCAAGACCGACCGCAGCATCGATACATGCGCCCGGGGTCCCGGTCGCTTCAACGCATCCCCCGCCACCCATGGAAAGACCGATCGCGCCCCGTGTTCCATTGTCAAACGCACCGAAGATCGGTGAAAGACGACTGCTGTTCTGGGCCAGTAACGCATCAAACCCGCCGCGAAAACCAGACGCCCATTGGGTCGCATCCCAGGAGAGCTTATGCGGTGGTGTAAAACAAATCGTCACATATCCGTAAGAAGTCAGATGCTGGGGGATCCATTTGATGTTCCATGAAGACCCGGCAAACCCGTTCGCAACCACGATCCCCGGGTAAGGCGCTCCAGAGGTATCGACCGGTGCACGCCACCCGTCACGGGTAGCTGGATAGCGGATCGTCGCCCGATAGATCCCATAGGGAGGCACCAGGTACCACACCGTAAAAGAGCCGGTATGGAACGGCCCTGGTTGGTCAGGCGGTGGCACTGCAAGTGCACCAACCGAAGGAACCGAGAAACACAACAGCAGAACAACAGCAGCACCTCCAAGGATCATTTCACGCTTCTTCATACCAACACCATATTTTCAGAGATACATTAGATATTATCGCTGGTATTTAATATATTCTCATCCGTTGGAATATCCTTCATCCCCAGTAATACCGCACTTAGAAACATCACAGACCCCTTCATGGCTCTCTGCTTCTTTGGCCCACCTCCGTGTTTTCATTCCTTTTTTTTACTGATCATCGGCAGTACACATCATGAAGTATCCAAAAAGGGAACATTTTAATAAAGAGCGAAAGGTTATTATTTTCATTGACTAAACAAAGAATGGAACGGTAAAAAAAAATGACGCAAACCCCTGAGTTCACACAACCCCCGTGGGTGATCGGCTCCCAAAAAGAAGAAATGGCGTGGATAGAAGCAACCCATCCAAGTAAAAAAGGAAGAAACAACCGATCACGGCCGCAACAAAAATACTTACGAAATCTCCGCATTCAATTTGATTTCAATGTACCCTACACAAACAAAGGACCAACAACTGCTTGGTCAAAAATGATGCGGAAACTCACACGGACGAGCCTTGTCGAAGAAGGATTTGATCTGATCCCAACCATCGAAGTGCTCCTACGGGGGCTCACAAAAATCAAATTCAGGTATCTGGAAACCCTGACGATAGACAAAACGCCCTTTGAACCGTTCCCTGATGCGACGCATGATATCCGAAAAACGATCGATGCACTTGAGCACTATTCAGGGGACAAACCAAGCGGTACTATCGTCGAAATAAAAGCAAACATGCCTCAAGGGAAAAAATGTAGGGCGACGATCACCCTTAAAAAGATTCATACCACAAAAGAGCACTCGGTCAACATTCAGATAAAAGGGGGAATACCGGAAGAGCTCTATCACGAGTTCCGGAATTATTTAGATAAAAAACTAGGCGTAAAAGAGCTCGAGTAATGTTTTTTCATTTTGTCATTTTTTCTCACCAAATATATAAAGCAAGATGAAGAGAGTACATGATGGAAAAAGAAAAAAAATAGAGATAGGGAGGCGGTCGAAAATGGAAATAATACTCATCGGAGCAACAGCAGCGTTGGGTGCTATGTATCCTTATTTTCGTTCTCTGATAGGATAAGCATCCATTTTTCCTCATTTTTTTTTAATGAGGCAGGAAAACAAAAGCATCATAAATTATTCGTCGTGCTTAGGCTTCAGGGAGGCATCGAAGTTTATGGATCTGTTGTATACTGATATATTCATATTTTCGGATGGCCCCCGGGAACTTTTCATTGATGTCCTCAAGCATATAATGGATCTGGTCTGAATCCTTTAGATCGGGTTCTAATTCAAGATCAGACACACCCGCCGAAGTACCAATGAAAACCAAATTGGGATTATATTTAATATATTCCATGATGGCTTTTCGCTGGGTATGTTCTTTCAGATAGACGTCGACCTTAAACGGCTTGAGCCCTAATTTTGAGATATCGATACCAACCCGGAACCCCTGAATGACTCCTTTTTTGATGAGATTCTTAAGCCTGTTGTGGACCATCTGCGTTGAACAATCAAGTTCTGATGCGAGGTCTACGAGGGGAATTCGAGCGTTTTCTACGATGAGATTCAATAAACGGATGTCATAGTCATCGGTTTTTACCTCGGTTCCCACCCCGGTTATCTCGTATTTCAGTCGGTCTGATTTCTTATATTCGTTCTCAAGTAGATACGAACAGGGATAGGAATAGGCTTGGATGTAAATCGAGAAGATCTTTTCTGATAAATAATCCCCATACTTATCTAAGAGTTTTTCCCAGAACTGATAGAACTCGGTGATGTTCCTCACCCAGACAAAAACCCCTAGATTATATCTTCCGATTATTGATTCAACGACCCATGTTCGCTTATCCTTGACAAGATAGGTGATAATTTCGTTTTTGATTTCAGGGGTGACATATTGGTAGACCAGGTAGAATCGGAAGGCGATGTAGCCAAGCTTATAGGCGTCAATATGTGTCCAAAAACCAGTGATGATGCCATCCTGCTGCATGCGTTTTATCCGATAGGCGACCACATCCTTGCGCAGTCTGACTTTTTTCCCTATCTTGATTAACGATTGGCGGGAGTTAAGGTCTAGCTGGTAGAGTATTCGGCGGTCTTTGATATCGAGGTTGTTCATTTTCTTACAAAAATGTAAATGAAGTTTAGTATTTCATTGTTTTGCTAGATTTTTTTTGTATATAAGCTTATATTTCTTGTTTTCTTTGGAGGTTTTAGTGGGGAGTGTATGTATTACAAACCAGGACCAAACCATTATCTCATCGAGCCCTGCATCGAACAAGACGAGGTGACCGCCAGTGTTTGAGATACTGAACTGGTATGGACTGCTGACACTGACGCACCTTTTTGCCCAGATCAACTTCGGACATCGCGATTACCTCAATTCCGTCAAGGAATCAGAACGCTTGGAATCACCCGAGATTCAAAAGCTTCGGAAATCATCCTATTTTTCCCAGAGCGTCGCCATCCTCATCCCGACCTACAACGAAGAACCAGTGGATCTGGAGCGATGCGTTCATTCCGCGCTCTCCCAAGAATACGGTGCGCCGGTCTTGGTGATGGTCATCGATGACGGCAGTAAAGACAAACGCGGGATAAACCATATTAAAGAAAAATTCCGTGATACACCTGGCCTATCCATCCATGTGTTTGAGACAAACAAAGGAAAACGACACGCGCAGAAATATGGATTCGATTTCTACGGCGACTCCGTCGATATCATCGTGACCATCGATAGCGATACGGTCCTTGCCGCTGATAGTGTTTCTCAGCTTGTTCTCCTCTTTGCGGACCCTAAGGTCGGTGCAGTCACCGGTGATGTGCGGGCGATAAAACAGAATTTTTTAAGCACGCTCATCGACGCACGATACTGGACTGCATTCAACCAGGAACGAGCAGCACAAAGCCTGTTCGGAACGGTGCTGTGCTGCTCAGGCCCGCTTGCCGCGTACCGAAATACCATCATTCAAAAAATAAAAGAAAAATATGTCTCACAACGGTTCCTTGGCCAATACTGCACCTACGGCGATGACCGTCACCTGACCAACCTTATCTTAGAACAAGGCTACACGGTCCACTATGAACGACGGGCGAAGGCATGGACATATGTCCCGCAGAAGATCAAGCCCTGGCTGAAACAACAGACACGATGGAACCGCAGCTTCTACCGAGAGCTTTTGTGGACGTTGAAACGAGTAGTGTTCAGACGGAAATATCAGAACATCTACATGGTCTATGATCTCTCCATGCAAAGCGTGCTGCCCATCCTACTGCTGGGGTCCCTCCTGTTTGTCTGCATCAAATCAGTGACGGAGAGCCCGCTGTACCTCTTTGGATATCTGACCATCCTTGTCGGCGTCGCACTCCTCCGAGGAAGCTATGCGTATCTGCGGACGCACGAAAAAATGTTCTTTCTATTTCCCTTGTATGCGTTTTGCCATATCTTTCTGTTAATACCAGTGAGGGTGTATGCGTTATGTACGTTAAAGACAACAAAATGGGGCACACGTTAGACATCGGCCTACGGGCATCAATAATCCTTGCCTGTGTCGCGTATCTCATCATCGGATATCCATCCTACGAGCCGTTACCGAAAATCACCGCGACTGCAGATACGTTCTTTCTGAACACCATAGGCATCCATACCGTCAATACCGGGCGTTTCATCGTCGTGTCATTCCCCGGGGCAGACCGCATCTATGAGCTCTCCTCGGAATGTTGCGGACTGATCCTTTTTGAGATGTTCTTTATCGCGGTCTTCCTCGTTCCAAGCTTCTCCTACAAACATCGCTTCATCGCAGTTCTCTTCCTGCCTTTACTGTTCATCGGCAACATTGTCAGGATTGCATTGGGTATCATCATCGGATATCAGATCTCCGCTGATGCATCGGTGTTCTTCCATGACACCTTCGGCCAAATCCTGATCTTTATCTGGGTCATTGTGTGTTTTCTCGTCTGGTTGAAGATTACGAAGAATTTCCCACAGGAAAGAATAGAGGTGAAAAGGATATGAAGAAAAAACAACGAATGATGATGTGTATGCTGCTGCTGATGATAGGACTCATCACACTAGGAATAAATACAGCCACCGCCACGGCTCTGGGGCAGACCACCCTGTTGGTGACCACGGATTCCGCCTGGGAACATGCTCACGAGGGGGATACGTTTGTCGTCAGAGCCGATGTGAAGAATATCGGTGATCAGCCCGCGTTAATAACCCAAGTAAGTCTGGAGAACATCCCTGATAATTGGATAGTACGACCGCATCAACAATTGATCCTCACTCTCATACCAGGACAGGTAAAGGCAAGATTCTTTGTCGTCGAGCGAGGAGCGACAGATTCGACTATTTACGCAACAGCACAGGCGTACAATGCTCCACTGGTTCAATCAAACAGGATCGCGATTCCAATCAATGTGTGGATGGTAGCAGGTCTCTTCCTTGTTTGCGGAATGGTGCTGTACCGAGAGACGAAAATTCGGAAGAATTAGGAAAAATATCACCGGATGATCTGAGGAAAACCCATGGTAGAAATTGTTCGAATATCCAAGGAGGGGCTAGTCCTGAACATCAAAGAAGTGTCTGATCGGTATAGAGATTCACCATACCTCTGGGATGAGAACGAATAAACCTTTCTCATTTTTTTTCATCATCCTCAGATACAACCGTTTCTGCTTCTCCCGCTCCCTGATTTTATCATCCCTGGTTCTTACTACGTTTTGAAGACATGTCTTTCGATCCTTCCTCTGAAACCTTACTACGATAACTGTCATCCTCCTTTTTTTTAAGGACAGCAGCCCAGGTCTCAAAATCCGCGTTTATCCAATCCTTAACCGTAATCAACTGCGGTGTCTCTTGCGCAACCTCGGTGCTATGTCTCTGCCGCATCAGGTCCTGTAAACCCTTGGTCGTACCAGAAATGCTCCTGCTACGCTGATGATCCGTACACAGAGCCCTGTTATACCGATTCATCGAATAGAAGAACTCATCATCCGAAATGGTCTTTTTACATTCATTGCAATAATATTCCATATACTCCCAAAAGACGATAGCATAGGTCTCCTATTAAGAGGATGCCCCGCACCATCCCCTCTGCGTTGTCATCTAGGTCTCATCCAAAGCGTCATTGACCAATTGATCAGCTGCCACCTGGAATGCCGTATTTCTCGATACATTGGTATAGACCACTTTACGAAAGATTCGTTCGCACTTTTTTGCTTCCTCAAAAAAAGCAAGCAGATGAGACGCCTTGACCCTGTAATGACCTTTCATTTGTTTTATCACGAGTTCCGAATCCATAAACACGTGGACCTCGTCTCGCGTATGGTTCGCGGCAAGTTGAAGTGCTTTGATCAAGGCCATGTACTCGGCAACATTGTTTGTCGTCTCCCCGATATATGCTTTATAGCACTCCACCAGGTTCTTCTGTTCATCATAGATAACGATCCCGACGGCAGCAGGACCAGGGTTGCCTCGTGCTCCACCGTCAGCATTCACAAATATTTTCTGCATCATGAAAGTATGCCTCATTTTTTTTTGATACGTTGCCCATACGTACTATTCCTCGTTATCATCTGAAATCGCTGTTTTACATTCATTGTAATAATAGCCCATGAGCCTCGAGCGGAAATCTAAAGGATCATAACAGATATTTTTTTATAAGCATATCTTCAATACTAAAAAGTCAAGCGTTAAAACCGGATCAATACTTCTGATTCCAGAGATAAGTTAAAAAAAAAAATTTGCTCATTAAGCGAATTGAACAGCTTGAAAAAGTAAAATATGAAAAATAGCTAGAGAAAAGTAAAAAGTATATTAGCATATATCGGTGTATTAGATGACCATGAAACACGAATTTTTGGATGCATTAGGAGGATACAAATATCATATTATTTTCTTAATATGTGTTTGTATTGGTGGAGTTTATGGTTTAATCTTTACTTTTAAAAATAATGAATGGCTCGCAATCTTTTTCATTATTATCATATCGGTGGTTGTTATTGTTATAGTTTTAAAAATAGTAAACGATAGAAAGAAAATGATAAAGAGACAAGAATTGGATAGAATACTAGCGGAAGAAAAAGCTAAAAAAGAACAAGCAGAAGCGGAAGAGCGAACCAGAAGAGATCGGGCTGAAGCGGAAGAAAAAGCTAAAAAAGATAAAATAGAAGCGGAAAAAAGATCCAGAAGAGAGCAATCAGAAGCAGATGCAAAAACTAGAAAAGAACAAGAAGAATCGGGTAGAACATCCGAAAACTGGATGAAAAAAGATGTTGGAACTTTAATTGAGGAACTAGGTAGTCCTAATGCTACCAATAGGTTTCATGCAGCATTTTTTTTAGGAATCAAGAAAGAAAAGGGAGCGGTAAACGCATTGATAGAAGCTCTGCAGGACGGAGATAGTAATGTCGTTGCAAATGTAATCTACGCTCTTGGTGAAATTGGCGATCCTCAAGCACTAGAACCTCTGCGGAAACTGAATGATGCTGGCGTTGAAAAACTACGAAGAATGGCGATTGAAAAACTCAGACAAATCAAAGGATCATAATGTAGATATTCAATTAATTACCACAGATGAACTGGATATTTAATCCTACAATTAAAAGTCTTCGGCCGTACATCAACTATTTTTTTTCTCCCTTCATTGGACCAGCATATTACTTTTTACTCAAGGATACAGTCCCCTGCAGCCCCTGACAGCCCACATCATTGCTTCCAACTGTTCCCTGGCAGTTATTGCTCAGAAAATTAAGCGTCCAGATGTTCCCGCCCAGATCCGCAAACGTAAGACGGTTGCCACTGAGTACCCCGTTATAGATCTCACTGACCGAGTTATCAAACCCGCTGCACCCCTGACCAGCAATAAGGGTCTGAACCTGGGATGCAGGGATGTTTATCGTAACCGTACCAAACACCATGTTCCCGTTCTGCTGTAGATCAAGGATCACCGACGGAGGATTCAGGGTGCCGACATACCGACACGCGGGGTTGTCACAGTTGTTCGTAAACGTTCCACTGCCTTCCCAGCCCCCTGACAAGCTGCCTGTGGGAGACAGGATCCCATCAAAGTTAACATAGGTGTACGCCACATACGCAAAACCAAGAATCGCGAACACAAAAATAATGACCATTATTGGATTTTTAAACCCGATCTTCCCTGATCGGTTTCTGACGACCACACCAACAGGCACGTCTTGAGTTTTTACCGGCTGCATCTCTCTTTGCTTCCCACAGGCAGGACAGAACCTGGCATCATCAAGCAGCTCACCTCCGCATCCGGAACAATACGCTGGCATTTTTTCTTTCCTCCTTTAAACCATACAGTTGACATAATCAAGTACGTTGGATCTTATCATGGAACTCTTCCTTCGTGATCTCCCCACGAGCCAACCTCTTTTTGAGGATATCATCAGCGTTTTCCTTGTTTTGTGCTTGTTCGATGATGACGGTCTGAGCAGAGATGGTCTCTTTTTCCTTATACTCGTTTTTGGCGCCGAGTAATTTCTGACAGACGACTTCGACATCATCTTTTGATCCTACCCCGAACTGATAGATTTGAAATGCTGACTGTTCATTTCTGATCTGAACATTTAACAACTTTGTAAGAAGACCTGTAGTGGTGACGCTGACGATAACACCAAGGGAACATTCAAAGAACAGATGATACCCTTTGGAAAAAAACCCTGGTTTCTGTAAAAAAAGCAACCGCTTGTTCGTAATCACAAACACCCCGGGTCCTTTCGTAGACATGCTCCCAGGTCTTGCTTCAAGTAGCTCTTCGCTCTTCGCTAAAATACCTGATGAATAGATCTGTGATGTATCCATCTTTCCTCACCACATCCCGTCGTTTGATAACAAGTATTCATTTATAAACCCTCAGCTAAACGAAGTCACCAAAAGGTGAAAAAGAAGAAAAGAAAAGAAAAATTCAATTATTTTCTCTGCAATAAATGATGTTTAACCAAGAGTGATTATAACCAAGTTTTTGTTCAAGTAAACTATATGCTTTCCCGCTTTTCTTAGAAAATTCTTTATCATCGGTGTAGAAGTCAATCATGAAATTTGTTGAAAGGTTTACTACCATTTCACAAAAAATTTGGTAATCCATAGTATCTTTAAAATGAACTGAGGACGAATGGGTTTTAATCTCTGATAATTTATCGCCAACGTCACTCTTTAAAACAATAATCTTGATAGAGGAATAGATAATTATTTTTTTTAATTCAGAGTTGGACTTACTTTTCTTATTCAATTTATTAATAAATTTACTCCAGTCTTCCTCAAAGGGAACCGCGACAAAATCTGAAAACATATCTTATAACTTATCTTGTTCGTCATGGTTTAAGTTTATGATTTTATCAATAGTTTTTAACGAAAGTGTAACGGATGTCCTTTTCACAATTTGACGACCTGAGATAATTGGTTTATAAATTCTCAATAGTATCGGTGAATATCTCGCTTGAAAAATCATTGAGGACTCCCAGACCCGAAGAATAGTCATCAAATGAATCTCTATGCGGCATTATTACACTACTCTCAATATATTTTATCTTTTGTTTTTATACAGATAATGATTACATCCTACATATTATAGAATTTCTATTCAGTATAATAATACATCCCGTTTTTCTGTAAAAGGATCGATTGAAACCATTACAATCCTCTTTCTCTTTCAAATGACATCACCATTGGTAATCGTTCCATCAAACCTTTTTCCTATTTGTATTAACAAGCTCGTCACCTCGCGGATCTATCATTTACGAGTATACCATCTACGATATTTCACCAAGAAACAAAAAAAATTTCTGTAATCATAAAAAAAACGTTTCTTCTGTAAGAGTTGGTAAATAAAAAAAGAAAGAGAGAGAACGTTCTCTCTATGACGGATACCCGCCGATCAGCAGGCTTGGGTCACCAATCAACACCCATTGTTCCACGGTCTTTTGATGCGCGCTGTCCCAGCCTTCTGCCTTGAAATGACTGATGTACTCGGTCAGCGTCCCTGCGTAGGCATCTCCAAGGATATGGTGTCCATCGGTCCCATACTGGACGAAGAACTCTGTGGTGATGTAGTTATCCAGACCACCGGTCGTGCAAAACTCGTTGAGGATACCGTACCCGTACCCGGTGTTCCCCATCGTCGCGATCGCGCCAGTCTTGGGCAGTCTTACGAACCGCTCGCTCCAACTCTCAGCAGTCGGACTCCCATAACAATGGGTCGAATGCACGTTCTTCCGATCCAGAAGAGTCTTAATTATTGATACATTAAACATGCTGTTATGACAGCCGCCGACGACCACAACAGGGTTCTTGTAGGTATTGGATATTTTATCCATAGGTAAGACCGGCAGACCGATGTTAAAAACGGAGAGTCCAAGTATCTCAGCACCCTTCCGATTCCCAGGTATACCAGGGTAGTGGTTCGCCCACACCGCGGGGCTCCCATGACCGGAGAAGAACACAAAGCCAGCGCCCTGGCTGATGGTGTCGATCACCTCTTTCTGACCGGTCCACTTTCCATTGGAGCTGAAGAGGAATATCTTCTCAATCTCTGAGGGCATGTAGTACGCTGCCCCTGCCCGTCCCAGTAACAGTTGATCTCCGCAGGTCCATTCTCCTTCCCAATACATCTTAAAGCCGGTTTTCGTCATGGTGAACACGGTGGCTCCAGCGCTGTTGTTGACCCAGACATGGATTTCGGTCTCAACACCATACGGCCGGGGGTCGTAGGTCTTCCCACGGATCGAAAGCACACCGCTGACGTATTTCATGTCTGCCCAGTGTAACTGACTGTTGAGGTACGCTTCCCGTTCTGTCGGAGCATACGTGAAGTCTGTGTTCCCAAGGATGTTGCCTTCGGAGACGGACACGATTTCAGCAACAGGGGGAAACGGATATTTCAACCCGGTGATCAGATTGTCATCATGGTTGAAGGTAAGAATGGTCGCCTTTGTCTTATCAATGGTGATATTTAATACATCATGGGGTCCGTAGACATTATTGACATTCTTGCTTTGGGCATAAATGGTGTACGCCCCATTGGGGAGCGCGTTCGTATTCCAGGTAATGCCCAGATCTTCTTGATCCAAGAAGCCATCTCCTGAAACAAGTACCATCTTATTGAACCAGGCAGGATCCGCAGGACCGCTTTCATACGTCACAATTTTATCAACTACACCTTGGACTTCTTTGACGCTTCTACAGGGCAGCCTTCCTAACGCAACATCAGGATACAGATCGAGTTTATCGGCACTTATGCCGCCAAACTCAGCATAGATATGGTTCCCGTTCGAATCCCAGCTACAGAAATCACCGGTCGCATTATAGATGTCCGCGTAATACAGATCACTGATGTATCCTGGGTCGTCATCCGGGCTTGTCATCAAACTTGAGTATCGCACGGGTAAATACCAGCCCTTTGATCCGAGGCTGGCGCTATCTCTTGGGACTGCGTACAAACGTGATTTTAATCCACCAACAAGCAAGATATAGGAGGTATTATAGGTCTCCAGGGCATCCTTGATGAAATATTTTATCTGCTCTGCTGTATCGTACCCGGTATATTCCGCGTAGATATCCTCAGTGGTCTTCAGCATCGTTGAGACCCCTTTTGAGATCTTATGGTCAACGAGTGGTTGTAGAGCACTGGAGAACTTCGAGGGGGCGATGATGACTAATTTATACTCGGTGTTTGCTGGGAACGGGGTACTATCACGGACTTTGTAGGTGATGGTCACATCGATGGTGCTAGCGTAATAGATCGTGTCAAGCCCTGGTTCATACCGAACCGGATAAGTGTTAATGGTCAAGAACGTCTTATGCAGATTGTTCTCATCCAACCCAGCACCGACATGATAGCTCATCCAGTCACTGGGGAAGAGGTTTTCTGAGCCATAGATCTCAGGGTTCATCTGCGGTTCACTGGATAGTGCCACGTCACTGCTCAGCGGCATCGGCTGCGGAGCAGGCATAACCTTCTGTGACAATACCATGGACTTGACGCCGGAGGCGACACAGACGACATCCTGTATCGTCGCACCAAACGGCAGGTTCAACGTTTCAATGCGTCGGGGAAGCATCGGGCTTCCTGCATCGAAAATCCATGAATCTGTCCCGGCAGATTGTAATTCGACAAAGATTTCTTTTTCGATAATGGTCGGTTCTGAAAAGGAAAAACTGAGGTTTCCTTGTTTTTCACTAGCGTTTCCCATACCTAGGGCGGTAAATCCACTAAGTACAAGTACTCCTACTACAAAATATATGGTGTGTTTCATATTTTTATTAGTCCCCCTTGAGTGACTTGTGTATAAGAATATTGATATTGTCTTATTTATTTATACCTTTGTATGAATCTAAGATGTGATAAAAAAACCTTCTATCCCACCGCATCACAGCTTATTTATATACTCCCGTGTTAAAACCCCGGTTGGATCCCTATGGACCTGTGGTTCCTCTTTAGCATACTTGGGTATACGATCGGTGCGGTCGCAGGCATCCTGGACAAGTATATGATGAACCGGCTGTACCACCCGGTGACCACGGTTCTGCTGCGAACATTGTTTAACGCAATCTTCCTGGGCACCGCAGGAATACTTTTCCTTCAACTCAGCATCACCCCCTCGCTGCTGATGCTTGCAGCAATCCCGGCATTCCTCCTGGCCATCAGCTTCGTCGTGTACCTTCGCGTGCTGCAGAAAAAGGACGCCAGCGAGATCCAACCGTTCTCCCAATCACTTGACACCCTGTTCATCTTCCTTGCCGCAATCATACTGCTCCACGAGCCAGCACGACTGGAAAACTACATAGGAATCCTGGTCATCGTCATCGGCGTCTACCTGGTCCTCACCGAACACATAACCAAAGTACCACGTCTAGATCGCAATCTTTTGATCATCGCCGCACTCGTCCCCATCGACATCGCCTACGCGCTCCTCGTCAAAACATTCCTTGGAACTGCGGATCCCATAGCACTTGCGGTTTCCATCTACCTGATGGCGTTTTTCATGCTTGGGATCATCTCCCTTCTCATGCGACGACACATACACCGACCTGCTGGTTCCCTCAAACCACAGATGCGCATTGTGCTTGTTGCATCCCTCTGTGCAGCGACCGCCGCAGCATTCCTATACACCGCTCTCTCCCAGGCAGCCGCCTCAAAGGTCTATCCCATGGCAGGCATCAGCTCCGTTATGGTCTTTTTACTTGCCACCGTGTTCCTCAAAGAAAAGTTCCACAAACACCGATTCATCGGCACCATCATTGTAGTGTTCGGCATCTACCTCATCTCGCTGTAAAAAAGTGCTCGATGATTCAAACCTGGATCTATGATTATGTCGTTTTTATGAATAGATTTTACAGGAGCAAATATGAACGAAACAAAGCATTTATATATATTGTAAGACATATCTTACATTGTGATTCTATGGAAATAGCACTCACAAAAATCAGCTCAAAAGGACAAATCGTGATTCCTGCGCATTTACGAAAAAACTTCACGCAAGGGGAAGAGTTACTTATTATCAAAAACAAAGATCAAATGATCCTCCATCGCCTCAAAGACATGGATAAAAAATTCAAAGAAGATTTAGCACTTGCAAATGAAACCGAAAAAATGCTGCGAAAATACGAACGAGGGGAGTTTAAAAAGAAATCCGCAAAAGAATTTCTTACAGAGCTGGATAAATGGTAACGGTCTATTATCATCCTCATTTTGAAAAACAAGTAAAAAAAATCAAAGACGGAAAAGTGAAACAACAAATAAAACAACAAATAAAACAACAAATTCAAAAGATTATCGAAGAGCCCGAAACAGGAAAACCAATGAAATTTGGACGAAAGGGCACTAGGGAACTCTATATTTCTCCCTATCGACTTTCCTATTTATTTGAGAAAAATAACGATGCAGTCATTCGGTTATCGCTTTACCATAAAGACGAACAATAAATATGATGCTGCACTCTTGTTAGTTACCAGGTACTATTAATTTTTTCAGATTACCTTTTGAATAGCACCTCCTTCATTTATTATCTATACAAAAAACATAATGAAACATTATTTATCCTTCGCTTTCCTTGTATCGACGTGACCTCGTCACGCAGAACTCCCAAAAAAAAATTCCTCAATACGAGTTACTTCCTTGCGCCCTCTCCTTCCAAATGAAAATGATGCAGGAAACGATGATAAATAGGAGCGAGGAAAACAGCGACCGATACAATGAGGATGAACCCACAATACAACGCGTACACCCCAGCAAACACCTTCCCTGCGTCGGTGTGTAAAACCGTGACCTGTCCCATCCCGCCCATCAGCATCGCAGCATTCAGAAACGCATCAACCCAGGACATGCCTTCAGACAGCTGATACCCCAGCATCCCTATGACCAACGAAAGAGCAATAAGCCCGATAGAGAGGAGCGCGAACTTCAAAAGCCGCAGAAAAAACCTAGAACGCGGAAGAAGGGATTCATGACGTTTCTCAAATTTTTCAAGCATTTCCTATTAATCACTGTTCCATTATTAAAAAGTAATCCAGTTCTCACCTTTTTCTTGAAAAAATAATGAACAGTCCAAACAAAAAAACTCATCAGCTATTACACAATGGGTGAAAATCTTATCATTTTTCAAAATTTCCTCCTGACAACAATCGATATAAACCAGTATTTCATCTATAAAGACAGGGGAATGTTATGAACAGGAGAGCAAAACTACTGACAGGAATTATTGTAGTAATCTTCCTTAATACGACTTTTTTTGTTGCGAACGGAAAATATTTGGATACGGGAACGCCGAACGAAACAAGTCTCTTAATACATTCACTGAATATTCAAACGAACCTGACCGTAAAAATCGTCAAGCCAATCGCAGGTCATCTCTATTTTTCAGATAAGGAAAAAGCTGCCTTAGCATTGGGTGGAACACGGATCTTTGGGAAAATAACCATCAGGATCGATGCCTCTGACAACATATCAAAAATAGAGTACGTCGACATCTACGTCGATGACGCATTGAAGGCACGTCTCCCTGGACCCTATTATGAATGGATGCTGGATGCACCGCTCTTCGGCAGACATACAATAAAGGCTGTCGCGCATAACACGATCGGTGATAATGCTAGCGATGAACTCACTTTCAATATTCTATGCCTTGGACGTTTACCAAAAGCCCCGTCCTCCCCGGAAGTTGGCGTCGCTACTCAAAGCAACACGGACGGATACAATTATTACAATTATAAAGACCACGTGGGGGACTTCGTGTACAATCAACTCTGGTACTTTAATTTCCTCGACGACCGGGGGACCAGCGACCCATCAGATGACATCGCAGGGGTTGCCGCGTACGGCTTGGCAAACCCGGAAAACCTGCTCACTGGAGGAGGTCTTACCAACGCGTTCGGGATGATCATACGAGACCCTGCTGAAGGAGCCTCATTTCCTCTGTTTAGTGTAAATTACGATCCGACCAATCCAGCTAATTTCTCTGCCTCCAGGACCTTTGAATCAGGGCCTGGGCCTGAGCTGCAGAATCCGAGCGGCACCATCGATGTGATAACCCCTGATCATTACCACATCACCGGTGACGTCATCAACGGGGACAAAGAGATCAGATGGGACCTTCATTATCAGCGGGGTCTTGGCCAGCGGTGGCTTCCCTGGGTGAATTGGCCGGTCCCCAAAACATTAGATGTCATACCAGCCTGGATAACCTACCATATGCAGATGGCCAACGCCATCGTCAACGGAACATACTACGTCCGCGATGGGACAAACGAGACGACCTATGAGCTGGTCAATACGAGAGGCTATCATGATGGGTTTTACAGTGAGTTCGTGTTTTCGATCTTTGAATGGAACTGGATCGACTTCAAACAAGACAATCTCTCGGTCCACCTCCTCTATCCGCATGCCCCAGTCTACTCCTGCCAGGACGGATGGGAGACCTGCACACCAGGGAACCTCCGGGTCGTTGTCAACACCAGCGGAGAAGCAAAAGAATACAATTTTTACCGCAGATGCGACCTGGGCAAAGATGAGATAGCAATCTCCTACGGAGCCCTGGCAGTCGACCCGAAGTATCCTGCAGTAAAGTATCCGACCAGCGCCAATGTCACCGCAGAGGATGACGCCGGAAACAAATTAGTGCTGCAATGGTCCCTGCTGAGATATATGATCGTGTACTTCGACGTGCCAGACCCGTTTTATGATACAGTCACCTTTGAGATCATCGCGAGTTTCTCAGGGATGTTCTATGAAGCAAGTACTGGAATCACCGTGCCGATCGCAGGACCTGGCTGGTCAGACTGGTCAGGACAAGCGTTCCCCGGACAATAAAAACATCAGCTGAGTGACCCTAGAGTACTGAGCAGATACTCTCACGCTCACACTTGAATAGCGTAGCGCACACCATCTCTTGTTAAAAAAATGAAAAATGATTTCCTGTGATTTTCAGAAAAAAATCTTGCAGTATCGCTCTTCATAATCATTTTCCCGTACACATTCTCTTCCTTTTTCCCACCTGTTAGGAATGAATAAAAAGATGCCACTCTTCTTCCATTGTCACTTCAATACATAGCTATATAAGATACAGGGTGTTGGTGGTAATAGAAAGGAAATGGGATGAAGGTTTCATAATTTCGTTTTTTTACGGATTTTTGAGATTTTTGTTTGGATTCTTTATTTGTGTTGGTGATATAACATGGTCGACTGTGAAGAATGTGATAAGAAAATAGGTATTCTCGGGGGATATCGTCACCCTGTACTAGGAATAAGATTTTTAGTCTGTGGGACTTGCTTTGATAAAGTAAACAGAGATATGAAAAAATGGAGCGAGTTTTGCATCTCAGACTCATTCGACGCAGAATCAACCAAAACCGACATCCAAGAGGCATGGAATAAGAACATATCCAATGACCCTCCGCTACAAAAATGGTTCAGGAATCTTTGGTTAAAGGAAGAATTGCCGATATAATACTAGTAAGACAAAAAACCTTCAGAGGGTTTTTACACCAATCCGATTTATCCAACATATCATTTATAAACCTAAAAATAACAGACCTCTTTTTTCTACGACTTCTTCAAATCTGCAAAGTCAGCGCGGGTTAACCTTCTAGTGAATCGGGAAAAAAAAAAACAAAAATTATTATAAACATATATTTCTTGATAGGATACATGAAACAAGCATATTACACATTGAAAAACATGCTCTATGTAATGCTAGTAATCGCACTCTCTTTATTCCTATTGATCCCAGCAAACAATACTTCACTTGCCGCCAACCCTTCACAGGTAAACCAAATAACCATGGACGACGGCGAGATCATCGGCCTTGGTCTCTTACTCAACAAAGGGCAATCTATCATCCAAAACCAAGTTGAACCCTACAATATCGAATTCATCTACGGAGACCAGACAGACAACTACCTCCACCTCACCATCTACTTCTACACCACTGATCAGACGTCAGACTTCCAGAATGAAAGCCTGTTTCTGCAAAGCAACATTGTCGAAAATACGGTAAATTATCGGATCATTACCTGGGACAGTCAGACCACCCGCCGTGAGCTTTTATATGCGAACCAACCACAGCTCGGCACCAAAAAATATGGCACCATCGCGTTCCTTGATGGAACCACCCTGATCGGGGTCGGTGGAACACTTGACAGCAACACCTATTCCGATGCACAGCTCGTAGACCTGCTCAGCAGGGTCGAGGCAAAGGCACGGGAGCTTCTGTCCCTACAAACCATGGAAGGAATCCACGGGCAGATCACTGGGTTCACCAGGCCGATGAAACACATCAAGGTCTTCCTCTCAAACGGTGAAGCCATCAATGAGACGACCACCGATGCAGACGGAAACTACGACTTCATCAGACCCATCAACAAAGGAACGCAATACACCCTCACCGTCACTTTTTCCTATGCCCTCAACATAACGACGTATTTTTCCCTTCATTACGGTGAGAAGAACGCAAGCGTCGTCTCCTTTAGTCGCAGCTTTACCCCAACATCCACAAGCGATCTCACCCAGAACATCGCGCTTGACTCCGAGATGCCGCAATACTACGGCGGAGACTGGGCTAAGACCTTCGCAAGCATGTATGTCCATTTCACCGAGGCTCTTGAATTCTACATGATCGGTTTAAACGTGAATGTGAACTATCAACTTCCCCTGGATGTGTATACGTTCGCATCTCAGAAAACCGGGACGCGGTACTGGTACGACACTCCTGGGAAAAGCTATATAACCATCGATGCTGAAAAATCAATCCATGAAAGCGTGTACCGGCCCATGAACCGGGAGTATCACGAGTTCTCCCATTACATCATGTATACATTGTATCAGAAATGGCCTGCACCAGCGCCTGGTCTACCTGACTCTATCGAAGAGCGGAACCATGACGGGTACCTTAACCCGAGCACCTCTGATTCTTATGTCGAAGGGTTCGCGGAGTTCCTGTCCGCGGTGATGCTGGAAACCTATGAACAAGCAGAAACAACCATCCCGATAACCCAACCAGATATTGAAGACATGAACCAGATCCGTGGTCTAGATTACATGATCAACACCCAGTGGAGCGCAAAAGAGCTCAATTTTCCCGCATGGGCAGATAATGGCAGATCGGAGGAAGATGCGATCGCAGGAATCCTATGGGATCTCTACGACGATCCCACGGACTACTCTGATAAGACCCCTGAAGAGATGTACCAGCTCTATCAACAACAGTTACCGGACATTCAAAATGAATACGAAAAAATGAAAGCTTCATACGAAGAAGATGCGCGCGACCAAAATGTGACAGGCACAAACGCGACGCTTGCACCACCAAAGATCCTGACGCTTGATGATTTTAAGAGTTACAAATACGATGATGATAACGTCAGCACCATTCTGCTTAAAGGAGTCTGGGATGTGATCAAAAATTTCCATAACGATTTTACCTCGGTCTACGACGATTTTGTGACGAAATACCCTGCTCAGAAAAAGGCGATCGACGAGGTGTTCATTGCTCATGCATTCTACATGGACACAGACCCAGGGAATGGGGTCTATGACCCGCATGATATCTATCGTGACGAGAACCATAATAAGCAGTATGACTCCGGAGAATATTTTGTAGACTATCCTCTCAATGGGTTTAAGTACACATTGGGGGAGACCATTGGTCGGGCAACCAACTACAACCGACTCTGGAGGCAGAGCGTCCAAGAGATCCCCGGCTATTTCATCAAGGTCGACAACACGGTGCCTTTCTACCTGATCAAAGTCTCATTTCCCAACAAATTCTATCTTGACTACGTAGTCCGCGCTTGGAACGCAAACGGCCTGGTCAACATCCCGGTCCCACCGCAGGGATATAACGCGTTAATAACGATTATTCCGGAAGGCGTTCAGAGTAGCGAACCGTTGAATTTCTCTTCTGAGGTCTTCCAGCATCATTACGATACATCCCTTGCGCAAGGATACTATGTTGCCCATGATTTCCAGATCACTGGACCGATCCCGCCGCTGCCGTCGATGCCAGGTAGTACCGATGGCACGAATAACGGGCCTGGGCAGACAACAAAAACCCCTGGGTTCGAAGCAATAATATTTCTTGTGGCATGTGCAATGATCTGTCTTTTGTTGAAGAAAACAAAGAGAACATAGGATAAAAAAGAATACAAAGAACTAGTCTAATAGTGACTCCATAACATGTAGAATCAGCTGAGCAATGTCGGATGGATTAAGTGTTCGAACTCAGCCGGATTTACCTTCCTTTTTTCTCCTTTTTTTCCTCATTGATCCCAGCAAACCATTGATCTTTCCGGATAATAAAATATTTATCTACAAATCCAATATATATTTCCGTGGGGTTCTGGTTGTTTATTCTTTTTGAATAGGAACCTTTCCTCTCCTGCATCCCAGACCCCTTTCCTTTTTAACAAGGGTCCTAGGGATATGTTTTTAAAGGGGATGGTCGTTACAAAATTATATGATGTGGAGGATTTAAAATGCGACAAAAATTTTATAGAAAGCTAAAGCTGGTGCTCTGCATAGGGATTTGCGCACTTTTCATGGTGACGGCATTTTCCGCCGTGACCGCAACTTCGACGAACACACAGGGAAACGGAACAGGAAACGAACAAGGTGCTACAACAAAAGCCACTCTTTTTAAAGGTCTGTCTGCTTTTAAGCTATTCAGCTGGGATTTCTGGTCTAACCCACCGCATATCTTCACGAGAAACACTGGCAATGTCGGGATTGGTACGACTAACCCAGTCGCGAAACTAGATGTCCTGGGAAACATTGCAATCAACGGTATGGAGATCATCGACACATCGGGGAGATGGGTCGGAGACCTTACCGGAATGCAAGGACCACAAGGACTACAAGGTGAACAAGGACCAACCGGACCACAAGGACCACAAGGAATCCAAGGACCAGCTGGACCGCAAGGACCACAAGGACAACAAGGTGAACAAGGGCCTCAAGGACCACCGGGACAAGACGGATCAGAAGGTGCACAGGGTATACCAGGAATACAGGGTGAACCAGGAGTACAGGGACAACCTGGGCCGCAAGGGGAACAAGGTCCTCAAGGTGAAATAGGGTCACAAGGCATCCCAGGTTTATCACCCGCCTACGAATGGTTCGGAACAATGCTCAGATTCCAGAATCCTGACGGTACTTGGGGAAGTTTTATTGATTTACTCGGCCTACAAGGACCGCAGGGCGAACCAGGATCTCAAGGGGAACCAGGACCTCAAGGAATCCCTGGAGAACAGGGAATGCCAGGGGATTCACAGTGGGGATTGAACGGGATGAACACCTATTACATCAATGGCAGTGTCGGCATTGGTACGAAAAATCCTTCAGCTAAGCTAGAGATAAATGGGACGGTTGCTGCCAGCACCTTTGTCGGTGATGGCTCGTTGCTGACGAATCTTCCTGGAATGCCCCTCATCATTTTAAATGGTAATTATGGTTGTAATCACTCTGGGCCCTACAACTACTACTATGAATTGTCACCCATCGCTTCGACCTATCTGACAGGAGATTATTTGAAAATAGAGATAACCGCGTATAGCAACGTCCATGTCATACAGAACAACAATGGTGGTTCAGATATCGATATTCGGACCAAACAACTCGGCGGCTCCTATGCAATCAGTATGCCTGCGCAACACTTCCTGCGCGTCAAACCTGTCTCGATTACCACCGCAACAGATTATGAAAATGTAGGTCAGACAAGCTCGCTCACCTGGTACCATACTCTTACCCCTGGCGAAAAAACCAATGGAGTCCAGATACAAATACATGTGTACCTCTACAGCCTTACCTCGTCAAACCAGTTCGCAGAATTCGAAAACATCCAGACTATCGTAAGTTCGATATAATGATCCACCCCTGAGGAAATAATTTCCCCAGGATTTCTTCTTTTTTTTGTTATTTTTTATTCACGCAAACCATACGGTAAACAATTTTTTTCCTGACTAACCAATTGAAAATGATACGATAAAAAATATTAATATTGAATTTTTATCTTTACCAAACATTTAAATCAAAGTAACAGTATTTCATATCTGGAAGTATAGATAGAATATAAGGAGGCATTATAAAAATGGAAAGAAGAAATAGTAAAAAAATGTTGGTAATAGGATTAGTACTCCTATTCCTTGGAGCAGGTGCCACACTCGTAGTCAGCGCGAATCGAGCATGGGCTGATAATTTCGACTCATACACTGACGGACAACTTTTAGATGGAACATCAGATGACGGAGGATGGAAAGGGTGGGGTAACGCTCCTGCAGCCGCTGGAATGGTAACCAGTGCCCAATTCCGAAGCGCCCCGTTTTCGAACCAAATATGGGTGGTGAGTGACAACGTCCATGAATATGATGGGTACACCTCAGGACACTGGGTGTACACTGCTTGGCAATACATCCCGAATGATTTTACTGGCATGTCATATTTCATCCTGTTAAGTGCCTACGATGACGCTGGTGCGACAAACGTATGGAACGTCCAAGTAAATTTTGATGCTGATACAAATTTAGTGACATCAGAAATGGATTCAAACACAGTACCCCTCATCAAAGGGCAATGGAATCAAATCCGCTGTGATATTGACCTCGATAGCGATTATTTAGCGATCTACTATGCAGATATGCTAATTGTCGAAAAAACATGGAGCGAAACCTATGACGGCACCGGTGGCGGACCAATGGAAATTGCTGCAGTTGACCTCTGGTCAAATGGTGCATCGCCAGTATATTATGACGATATGTCACTTTCACCAGCTGGAGCAGAATTAACATGTGACGCAGGCGGACCATATTCTGGTGAAGAAAATCAAGCGATTCAGTTCACTGGTTTTGCCTCTGGTGGATCAGAGCCTTACACATGGTATTGGACCTTTGGTGACGGCGGTTCCTCAACAGTTCAAAACCCAACCCATGCCTATACCACACAGGGCACCTACAATGTCTCCCTGATTGTCACCGATGGAGCCTCATCCACAGCCACTGACATAGCAACCACGACCATTACCGAACCTCAACCCTTGCCATTACTAGAAATTGGGACGATCACCGGCGGGTTCGGTGTCACAACATCAGTGAAAAACACCGGAGAAGCAGATGCGACCAATGTCGTCTGGACGATAAACCTTGACGGAAAATTAGTCTTCCTGGGAAAATCATCCACAGATACGATCGCAACTCTCGCATTTGCAGGTGACGAACAAATTAAAGCAGGATTCATCCTTGGTTTCGGTAAAACCAATATCGTAGTATCCGCAACCTGTGATGAGGGTGTCACCGCAGAGCTCACCAAATCAGCGTTTGTTCTCGGGCCAATAGTTCTTGGAGTAAAATAATCACTCCCCCCTCTCTTTTTTTTCTTTTTTTTGTCATTGATTTGTATAAAAAACATAAGCCATTATGGAGGATAAGTTTTTAAAAAAGGATAATAAATAAACAGTCACATGATGATTTATTCATCTGGATTGGAGTATTGTCTGCCGTGGTCTTTTTTTTGTTTTTGCGTTTTATGAACAAGCATTGCTTTAGGATCATCAAATTCGTTGCCACAGTCTTTACACACATATTTTGGTGTCTTTCTTTTTCTAATGGAAATCTTAACACCATCGCATTTTGGGCACATTTCAAAAAAATCCTTAGCCATCTGAGAAAATTTATTATGAGATCGTACAACACATTCATTTTCGTCTCTGATTAAGATACAATCACCAATCTTGATATATTTTAATATCCTTATAAAGAAATCCTTATGGGATGTTATCAGAAATAGTAACCCTAATCAAAAAACCAGGATTACTAAGATTATTTTTTTATATTAACGAAGATTATTTCTAAGATCGAACCCTTTCTAAATTATAGTAAGAATGTGAGGCGACAGTGACTCCTGCATCATTATCTGCCAATCATGTTTTATAAATTATCATGCACATTCTTCTAAGCAGAGGATGTGGACTTGGATGCACAAAAATATACAGAGGATAAATGCTCCCTCTATACCGAAAGGGCCATGTCGTGAGAATTGTCAACAGCATGTTGGTATTACTCAGATGGTTGCAGATGCTGTTGCGGACTATAATGCGATGTTGCCGTTGTTGGAGCATTTTGAAAGCAAGGATGTGAATGAACGGTTGATCAAAGAGGCAGAAGAGGAAGATGCTAAGGTGTTCTTGGATGGTATATTTGACATGATGGAACGAATGAATAGTTAGAGCGATTTTTTCAGATGATGAGATGCAGGTAATTGATGGTATTTGGTGATAGTGTTTTTCAAAGCAGAAAGTAGGTATTTTTCGAAAAAAAAAAGTGTAATAAGCACATTATTAAAGAAAGAATTGTTATAAATTTCCACGTAGTCGTCTATGGTAGATATGATGATGGACTGGGACCAAATGATGAACTGGTGGGGATTTCCCTTTGTGGGATTCTGGATGGTCGGCCTGTGGCTTTTCTTTGTCATCATCGCATTTTTGATCTATAAAGATGCCAAGCAAAGAGGAATGAACGAGTTGCTATGGTTCATCTTGGTCATCTTACCATGGATAGGGATCCTGTTTCTCATACTCTACCT
Organism: Thermoplasmata archaeon; assembly: GCA_003942085.1. Lineage (GTDB taxonomy): Archaea > Thermoplasmatota > E2 > DHVEG-1 > DHVEG-1 > SM1-50. The sequence continues at coordinate 26,729 of DQIQ01000011.1, forward strand.
GATTCTCCGCCAAGAAAAACAACCGGATATTTCCATTCAAAAGAACGCGCAGCATATCATTGGTGAGCGATATGCCAAAGGGGAGATAACCAAAGAAGAATATAAACAAAAGAAAAAAGACCTTAAAAATCAATAATCAATCATCATCTTTTCTCATTTATTAGCACAAAACATGAGCTACCACTCATTAGGTATGTTTTTAAAGATGTTCAAGTTGTAAAATTGTAGTAATAGATGAGATATATGGAAAATGATGAAAGCGAGCAGATTACTAAAGATGAGCTAGAAATCCTTACAGAGCTTCAGAAAAACTCAAACGAAAGTGTTGATGCCATCGCAAAACACTGTGGTTTCTCAAGACAAAAAGTGTGGAGGAGTATTAAGCGATTAGAAGAAAATCATTTGATCTGGGGATATACCGCTGTTGTTGATGACGAGATGAAAGGGCTCAAGCACTTCACGCTTTTAATTAAACGATCCTATAGGCCGCTGGAAGAAAAAACAGCAGATGTTATTATAAAGCGAAAACTAGACGACTTAGCGTCAGAAATGGGAATCACCATTGAAAACAGTTACTACGTTCACGGCAAGTATGATTGGATTATTACCTTTCCCGCCCAGGATATCAGATATGCGAAAAAGTTCTCTGAGGTCATCCTCAATCTGCATCCCGGCATAATCAAGGAGATTGAACTCATGCAGACACTCTATTTTGTGAAGAAATACCAAGCATTGAATCCCAATGCAAAGAAGTTAAAAGAAATTATATAAACAATGTTTGGACTGAAAATAAAACTGACAATGAATTATGTGTTCGGTTTCGATGATTTACAATGGATGCACTCTGTAAAATAATCTAGATTTCCATATTTACATGCTGGACAGATCCATGCCATGAGGTAACCTCCGAACCACCAATCAGACATCCAACAAACGGGATGAATGTTGCACATAATCTCTTTAGTCCCCTGTAGCACACAATAAACTGTATCATTTTTCTCACATATTAGGGTTTTGGAGGATAACATTTATCTACTAGTTATACATATAATATTATGGGGGTCTGGACTTTCCGAAAAAGAAAGCTTTTACATTTCAAACCTTTCCTCCCAGAATTTTGAATACACCGGACCCCCCTTTCCTTCTTCAAAATAGTCTTTCAGAGGTATGTTTTTAAGAAAGAAAGTACTACGGGGTCTATCATAGAAATGACGACGAGTCCCATAAAAAAATCTTTACACGAACGGATTATTGAAATTACCTTACTGCAAATCATCGGGATAATTATTATCGGAATCAGTGACCTGGTCTTCAATTGGGTAGCATTTTGGTTAACATGGACATCAACCACCATACTGACGTTAATAATTTGGCAACTTTTGGCAAAATCGATTCTGAAGAACAGAGAGAAAGTCCCAGGAAGAGCGTTTGAATTTTTGTTTTTCCTGTTTTTGTTTTTATCCTCATATGCTATAACGTTCATCGCCTCGTTTGTAAACGAGCCTTCTAAGATCATCGACTCCGTTTTTATGTATATTTTATTTATCCCCTCCTTTGTCAGTTCGGTCTATTGCGGATGGCTGTATTACATCAAAGGCGTATACAACTAAAGGTTATGAATCATCGGTAAAAGGCATATTTTTCAGAGAGAGATATTTATTAGAGATGCGATTCGTATAAAAAAAGGACCCCACCGTCGAGATGAAGCAGTCTTGTCATCCTTTATTCCCATTGTTGACGTTAAATATCGATGATAATATTTAAATATAACTTTTTTGTTGTTAATATGAAGGAAAATATTTTTTGAAGGGAAGGAAAATGATAAAGAAATTAGCAGGATTGTTTGTATGTTTGATACTAATAATTGGTATTTTTCCTCTGACTGCAAATATCGGATACTCCCATATCGAACACCATACTTCTTCATACGATTTCAAAATAGTCGATGCAAGAGAACAAAATTATCTGAAACTCCACCATAACGTCCTGATATTCGGTTGTTCAGGCGATGTCGATAAATTAGATCCTGCTGATGTTACAGATCAGGAGTCTACCGCGAGAACCGATAGTATCTTTGAAGGATTGGTCGAATATAAATCAGGGACTACTGAGATACAGCCGTGTCTGGCGACGTCATGGAACTTTTCAACAGATGGAAAAAATATTACCTTTACCCTGAGACATGATGTAGAATTCCATGATGGAACTGATTTTAACGCCGATGCTGTCGTCTTTTCATTTGAAAGACAATACAACACCAGCCATCCCTATCATCAATATGGCGAGTGGGCGTATTGGGGATACATGTTCAGTGATATTACGAAAGTCAAAAAAATCGATACCTACACCGTTACCATAATGTTACAGAAACCAAACGCAGCGATTATGACAAGTCTTGCCATGTTTACAGTTTCTATTGTCAGTCCAACGAACGCAGCAAAATGGGGAGCAGACGCGTTCAAACACCCCTGCGGTACCGGTCCATTCAAGTTTGTTGAATGGGTAAAGGATGACCATATCACCCTAGAAGCAAATAAAGAGTATTGGCGGGGAAGACCAAAAATAGATACTGTGATCTTTAGAGTAATGAAGGATCCCTATCCACGATTACTTGCGTTACAGGCCAATGAGATTCAAGGGATGGAATTTCCAGATCCAGCATATTTTGATGTGATAAAAGCAGATAGTAATTTAACATTGCTCGCAGAACCAGGACTGAATATCGGTTATCTAGCAATGAATAATGGGTATGGGTATAACGATACAAACCATAATGGTGTTCGTGACCCCGATGAACCATGGGTACAAACCCCGGGCTACTTCGCTCCGTTTACGAACAGAACAGTGAGACAGGCGATTAATTATGCTATCAATAAAACCGCGATCGTCCAGAACTTCTACAAGGGAACCGCAATCGTTGCAAAGAACGGGATGCCACCGTTTATGCTAGGCTATAACGACAATATTACTGACTATTCCTATGATCCTGAGAAAGCTAAAGAGCTCCTCACCGAAGCAGGATATCCAAACGGATTTAACACCACCCTGTGGGTCATGCCGGTGAGCCGGCCGTATATGTTCGATCCGACAAGGATCGGGGAAGCTATTCAAAGTTATCTAGCAGCAGTCAATGTCACTGTACAAATATTTATGATCGATTGGGCGACCTATCTGGCAAAGATCCAGGCAGGGGAACACCCCATGTGCCTGCTTGGATGGACCGGAGATAATGGGGACCCTGATAACTTCATGAACGTGCTGTACGGCGCGAATCAATGCACACTGGGAACCGCAGGAAATGTAGCATTTTACAACAACACCCAAGTACAGAATTTATTCACCGCCGCACTAGAAACGTATAATGACACCGAGAGAGCAGAGCTCTACAAGGATGCACAAGAAATCATCCACGAGGATGCACCGTTTGTCTATCTGGCTCATGCGAACCAACATATGGTATTCCGATCCAACGTCAAAGGCTACGTAATGAATCCTGCAGGAAGGATGTTTTTCTACCCGGTGGACATCGAAAACATACCAAGTGAGCTCAAAGCTGCATTTATTTTTGGAAAAATCACGAATCGATCAACTATGGATGATGCTATTACATTTCAAGCAGTAAAAACCCAAGTGATCATGTTTTTCCCGTTCAGTTATACCGTCTATACATCTGATGAACGACTCACCATCTCCAAAGAACATATCGGATTGGTAGGTGATCGGTACATCTTTGCACTATGTAAGATTAAAATCTAAAAAAGAGAAATCAGGACCAAGAATGCTTTTAAGGATAAGAATGATTTCCAAATACAATGGTAGGGAGGATTTTCATGACACCATTAAAAATCAAAGTAGCAGGCTATTATGAATTGAAAATCAGTCCTGACCTTACTATAGCGTTTGCGGTCATGTACGGTTTTAAGGACGGGAAAAACAAGGATGTCTACGCATTAATGATGTACACGCCTGAGAAAGTCTTTGAGTTTCCCATTCATGAGCAACTGTTCAAACAATGGGTTGATGACGGGAGAGTGCGCGAAATAACCAGCGATGAAGCGTTCGCGTACATCTTATAAAAAAATACCGCTTACGTAAAAGTAAACACCTCAACCTCAGATGTTTCAACAATTTTTTTATACTGGTATTTTCTATTAATAATATATGGAGATGGTTCCCCTTCCCGAGGTCGAAGAAACATTACAAGCCTGGAAAAAGAAAAAACAAAAACCAAAAAAGAAAGAAACCGACGATGAAGAAGACCTGGAGAAGAAATAACCGCATTTTTGCTTTTTACGCATCTATTTCTTCCGTAATGGGCATTACTATCCGTCCTCTTCTTTTTCCTTTATCGTAATCCGATGTTTCTCGACAAATTGCTTCGCATCACCTAACCAGAACTTTGCCGACGACTTCCGCTCGATCAATCCTGCGGTCGCAATCCGGGCAAAATCCTTATCATAGGTGATGATCCCCCGAACCTCCGGATGCTCACAGGCAGCCTGAACCAATGACAGATCCGCGATAGACGGTTGTTTTAAAAAATTCGTTTTGATCTCTGTCAGGTCACCAGAGATCAGTCCAATATTGAAAATCAACAAACCCTCAGGAAGCTGCTGTGCAACCACGGATCCTACCTCATCGATGATCTGCCGGGTCGTCGCAACATACAAAGAAGATGCATGCATCCCAAGGATGGCCTGGCAATATTTCCGACGCGCACTCCTGCTCTCAAAAGCATAAATCAAAATGTTCGCATCGACCAGAAACACGTCATAGGCGATTTTCTCATGAAGGAAATGCTGATAATTCAAAGTCTTCCCGCACGCACAAGCATTTTTTCGTCTCCGATTAATATGGATTCTCCGTTTGCAGTGCGGGCAGGTTATTTTCATAGCACAATAAGGTAATCAACAACACTTTTATTTACTAATCCCTTCAAAATCATCGTTTCAGTGTAATAACCGGTGCAGAAATATAACAGAACATACGTCTTTGCAGATCACGGCAAGACTATCGGTTATCGATTGTTTGAATTTCATAGCTTGCCAAACCCTATTATGAGTACGACGATAAACGGATTTTACGTTTATCTACAGTGTTCAGAGCCGGAGATCATATCGCTCTTCGACTACTGTTTTTCCCCAAATCTCATGTGTGATATCCTCGGTTTTACTAAAACCCGCTTCTCTGTAGAGATGATGAGCGGTGGCTAATTCATTTGTCGTCCAAAGAGATATGGTTTTATATTTGTGTTTTTTGCAGAACAATACAACCTCCGTAAGAAGCTGTTTTCCGATGCCACGACCACGAAAATCAGGATGAACGAAGAACCAGCGCAACTGAGCCTCTTGGACCGACAGACAAACAATGGCGACGAAACCGACGATCTGACCACGCATCTCAACGACCCAGAGTCTCTCTTTTTCCGGGTTGAACGAAACAACGAACTCCGCAAGGCCTTTTGCGACATACGCCTCAAAGGTTTGATCATACCCATATTCCTTTGAATAAACGGTCCCATGAAGATACGCAAGATACCCGATGTCACCAGACTGCAAACAATTTCGAATTGTCCAGCTGTTCGACACATCGTTTTTATTTTTCTTAGATTTTCTTTCCATAGTACACATGACCGATGAGATTTCCGTTTAACTCGGCCGCCTCTGGTATTAACCCCCATATCTTAAAACCATTTTTCTCAAGCAATCTGATGCTGGCAATATTTTTATCAAGCAAGATGGCACATATTGTTCTATATCCCAAATCATTTGCTTTACTCAGCATATGGCGCAATAATTCGTTTCCGATGCCCTTCCTTTTAAAATCGTCGTGGATATAATAATCGACCTCTACTGTTTTTTTAAAAGCATCACGGCCTATCCTGTACGGACTAATGCTGATCCATCCAACGACCTTTCCGTCTTCTTCAGCAACGAAGAGCGGATATCTCTCTTTCGCATGACCCAAGAACCATTCTTTCCGTCCCTCAACAGAAAATTCGTGGACAAACCCCGTCGATGCTTTCGAGCGAATCGCCTGATTATGGATATCGACGATTTCCTGGAGATCCTTTTCAAGTGCGTATCGAATAGATATGCTCATAGTCATTAACCATTTTAGATTATTTTTTCCAACCATTTTTTTTTAAAGATGTATCTGAGGAGGCAGCTTTTCCAACAAGGTCCAAGAGCGCCACAATATATTTTCATAATACCTTGATTTATTTAAACCCTTTTTTTCTTACCCCTACCACTGATGACCATCTTAATAAAAGGATTGCATACTTCGTCTTAAGATAGATCTAGCCTAAAAATAAACCTTCTATTGAAAGAGCGAAAATTTCGTGCGGTCCATAATACCTTTCGAATCTATCAGTTCATCAACCGCTCCCTGTATTTTTACCTCCCCTAGTATCTGAACATTGTATCTCCAATACTGTTTTGTAAGAAATTGTATGTGTTGGTAATTTATCGAAGTCATCATCGCAGAATAATCTATGGTGTCATTGTGGATCTTCAGCTCAAACACCGAAGGGATTCTCTGAAATAACCCGGGTTCGTATTCAAGGACGGTTAAGGTAAAATCATCTTCTTCGATTTTCATATACTCGTCGTTGCCGATGTTCAGAACAGCAAGCACCCTTTTTTCACTGAGCCTTGGATAGATCTCAGTCCAGACAAGACTAGTGTTGTTGCTCAGAATCCGTCCCCAGTAATCTCCCTTGTTTTCTGATGCAAACGTGATCGGCATGTCCCATTTATGCTCATGATAACCTTCGCCTTCGACGAAGAAAACTTGGTTATTATAAAAAATCATGCCCGACACAACAGCCTTTGGCATGATGATCGCCCAAGAATCTGTTTTCCAACCTCGCGCCGTACCGTTAAAGTGCAACGAAACAGCAGCTTCACCAAACGATAAGTCCACATGATAATCAGCAATACCGGTTTGCGCGTTGATGGTCCCATTGATGTAGGGTGTATTCCTAAAATAGATGAGTGGTTTTTCCTCTGAACCAGCAAAGGTTCCAAATGAGCAGACCTCCCTTCGATGATAGACATTTTTTCCATGATCGTAGATATTTATGGCAGGGAGAACCAACCCTCGGGACTGAATCGAGAGTATCATTAAACCAATATGGACGCTTATATTGTTATTCAAATTCGCATCAAAATACCACCATTCAACCCCTAGCTTCTGGGCTTTATGATACCCTCCATCCTGCATGATGATATCTTCTATGATAAACTCATCAGGTAAATCCAAATGTTTTTGGGGCGTTTGGCATGGTACGGTCGACGACAAGGCCACCAGAAGAATGATCATGACAACAATGCATCGTATGTTCATACCATCTCACCTATCGCCCACGGCCCACCCCGTATAGTTGAAAAAAATATTCTTGAAGCATTTTCTTTTACGACAACAGGAAACTGACCAAATGGGAAATCCAGGGAATAAAGGGCGCCCTCCGCGACCTTCACTTTCCACAACAGCGAGTTATGATCGATCAGATCAATAGCAATGACATAGGTGCTGAAATGGTTTGAAAAGATTGCTTTGGCTGCGATGATCAAAATTGGACGGGTTTTATTTTCACAGATTGTGATAACTGAACATGGCTGATGTTTTCCAGTTTCATTGATTAAACCGTCGATATCGACCTGTTCGAGTATCTCACCGCTCTCAAAGCTAGTCCTGTACAATTTTGCATTGGCGTTATCGATGATCCAGAAACTTTCCCGCGGGTCTTTTGCAAAAGAGCCGTAGACGACATTTGGGATCCTTTTCACCCATTTTACTTCATAGGTGTCACCCTTGTCGATGACCGCACGAGCCTGCGGGTTTTTACCAGATGATGGAGTTAATCTATCACTATCAAAGTAGATGGTGTCGTTAATCAAGAGCGGTGAGCCGCCACTCGGCCCGCCAAAATCGTAATGCCATGCAATCGTTATTCTTTCATCATCCACTGATGCATCAGGGGATATATCTACAGCAATAAGGCTTCCGAATCTTTTAAAAAGAGAAAGGATCCCTCCGGTCGTAAACTGTGCAAGAACGTAAACCCTGTTCCCCTGCACACATGGTGTATTTATCGTCTCATAAAAACCATTCAATCTCGTTAAAATTCTAATCAAAAACGGATCATTTCCGTCATGCGTTTGGAGGACTTTTGATGAAATCAGCCGACCGTCTGAAGAATTATACGCATAGATCGGACCGTTTTTTGTCGCGAGAACAAGTGAGCCGTCTTTTGTGATAACCGGGCTAATGACCAAGCCTCCGTACGGAAGAGGAGACTCCCACTCAAGGATGGTACCGTCTGCATCATAGTCGAAAGGATCCACAAGTACGATTTTTTTGTCGTCACAAGCAATAATCCGATCATGGATATCGACCATTGGTGCTGATAAAAAAGAGAACGTGTCTAAAAGATGCCCTGATGACCAGAGGATGTCTCCCTCATAATCATAGATGACGAGGTTATCTTTTATCCCCTGATACGTACACGCAACGATGCGACCGTTTCCCGAGAACCCCAGACCTAGAGATCCTGCTCTTTCGCTTTCTAATTTCTGATTATGCCAAACGATGCCGACATTATATTTAGGGACCGGTAAAAAGCAGTTATCAGACATGTTGCAGTCAGCATGCGCCATAGGACAGCCGACATCGGGGATCTCAAAAGGAACCTGAATAGCTGCAATCGTCGGATGAACAAGCAAAGATGTAAACACAAAGAGCAACAGGAGCTGATACGCCGAGAAATATTTATTCACGCTATTAACTGATACATTATCACATATAAATATTACCCTCGGGCTAAAAATCGCTCATTCATGATATGATGACAGAAAAAAAATAAACTTTCATCATAGCAAATAAGCAGTGAGCGAAATAAATCGGTACGACGTTGGGCGAGCAGAATTCCATTAGGAAATGGTTGCACCACTCATTCTCAGGCATAATATACCGCCATTCAGTAAGAATTCCTCTGGATACCTTATGTTATTCCTTTTTTTCTTTCAGTAATATTCGTATTAAAGTTTCTCGATTTTCCTTTTTCTCCTGTTTTTATCCCTTACAAAATATTAAATAATGAATCGTGGATTGGTATAAAGGGAGTATAATCAATGATGAAAAAATTGATAGGCCTCATACTGTGCATGCTGTTGATGTTCACGCCAGTTGTCCTTGCTAGTTATACCGGAATTGAAAAAAACATTCATCCTGACATTTCTGATCAGCAACCCTCTTTTTCCTCAACGTTGCCGAAGGTAAACTCCAAAGATGGCTGGGAATTGCAATGGAGCCATGCCTATGGTGGTATGGGTCATTCCCAGCTGGCACAACCGGTCGGGGATCTTGATGCAGATGGTGTCAACGAAATCATTGTCGGCGGCTACGAAAACACAGGGATGTGCAGAATTCTCTCCTACGATGCTGTGCAACAAACCTATGTCGAGGAATATTCATGGTACATCCCGGGGGGTTCCTATCAGATTCCAACCGGGGCATGCATTTTTGACCTCAATGAGGACGGAGTCCTTGAATTAGTTGTTGCATGGGGATACACTGGTGCAGATGGGGTCTACGCGTATACTTGGGATGGGACTACACTTACGACCCTTGATTGCTACAATGGTGTCGGTGTCGATTTCCTCTACGACATCTTAGCCTGTGACTATAACGACGACGGTCACGTCGAGGTGATCGTCTCCAACGCACCAAACATGGGGACAAGCCCATGGCATGTCTATGCACTCCGCTGGGAGGCGAACCATTTCGTCGCAGAGGCGTTCTGGGCATGCCCCAATGGAGCGAGCTGCGAATGTCCCATGGCCTGGGGTGGTGATGTCGATAACGATGGTAAAACCGAGATCATCGCAGACGTATCTAATGGTGGTTCTTTTACCGCAGGAACCTGGGTGTTAAATTGGATTGCTGACACAGAAGATTGGGATGCGGTACCGGTCTGGACGGACTACGGGGACGCAACGGTCTACGGTGACGGGATAGCGGACATAGACGCCGACGGCACACCAGAAATCGGTGTCGGAAGCTACGGCGGCACCCCCTCCGGATGGCTCTTCGAATGGAACGGGACCGGCTACGAAATGGTCTGGCATGGAGAATATCCTGGCGGAGAGCCGGTGATCGAATCGGTCGCACTCGGGGATGCGGACAACGATGGATCACAAGAGTTCGTCTTCGGCACCCAACAGGTCCATATCATCGGATGGAACGGAGACGCCTATTATGAAAAAGCGACCCTTACCGACCCGCAGTCCATGCTGGCTGGAATGAACATTGGCGACTTCGATACCGACGGGTCCAACGAACTAAAAGCATGTGAAATCATAAGCGGGACCGGAAGCGAATTCATCTGGAAATATCATGTCACCGATACCAATCCACCGGTCACTACCTGCACCTTAACAGGAGAACTGGAAAGCGACATCTATGTCAGCAATGTGACCGTCACCTTGACTGCGACCGATAATGGGTCAGGTTTAGATTACACGACATATAAACTCGACGCCGGTGCGTGGATAACGTATATCGCACCATTCATCGTCGCAGACGATGGGAACCACACCCTGCTATTCTACTCCGTAGATAGAAACGGAAATACAGAACAACAAAAAACCAGCATGTTTACCATCCAACAACATCCCCTGATTAATATCACATTACAAGGCGGCAAAGGTATCTCGGTAATCATCGAAAACAAAGGTCTGCTGCCGTTGAACAAAGTACCCTGGAACATCAGCCTCAACGGTGGTATCATCCTCAAAGGAAGCTCCAAAACAGGACTGATCCCTCAGCTCATCCCAGGCCAACAGAAAACCCTGACCTCATCAATCCTAGGATTCGGCAGGACAACCATTACGGTTTCTGTTGGTGAAACAAAAACAACCGCAAAAGGGTTCATCATTCTGATGTTCATAATCAGAGTACAATAATCCCTGGCTCCTCTTTTTATTTCTCTTTCAACGCACTGAGATACAACCGTTTCGAGCTCTCCAGTTCCACATACCTTTTAAGGGCATTCAGCACCTCGGGATCCCATCGGTTCTCTTGGATCACCCTCCCAAGAGCGGTCGTATCCAATTGACGCACTTCCTCCAGTTTTCCATACTTTCTCAGAACCAGTTCAAGTTCTTCCCGTTCCTTGCTGTTTTTCGCTGGAAACAAAAAACGCTCACTGGATGTGATTCTTATTTTGTTCTTCGATCCGAACACAACATCAGCTTTTTCTTTCTCTGCAAACGAAACAAGCGCTCCCTCCAGTTTTGCTAACTCAGCATCACATTGCAGATTGGCAAGCTTCTGAGCGTTCTTGACCTCTGCGTATCGATTCACCAGGACGACGCCAGAATCCTTCAGATATTCATTCGCAGGCTTTTCCTTGATCTTATACAGATGGGCCCACTGTGGACAACACGATTTATACTCGCACCACTCACAGAGGAACCCGGGACTTGCCACAAAGCGTTCATCCTGCTCGATCATCTTTATCAACTGGATGGTATCCTGTTTTAACCGCTCCAGCTCTTTATCGGTACGCGTCGAGTCGATCTCTTTATCGAACTTCAAGAAATGCCAGATCAAATGCACGTCCTTGACATCAGGATACTGATTCTTCACTCCAATCATGTAGAGCGCGAGCTGACGGTCCGAGCGAATATAGTCGACCATCGGCAACCGCGAATTCGTCTTATAGTCATGGATCTCATAATATCCATCTCTTGTTTCCGAAAGCCTATCAATATACCCCTGTAACTTGTAATCTCCCTCACTATCAAGGGTTATACGGATCAACTCTTCCAAGGTAACTGTTTTTCCTTGATTGAACGGATGATACCGCTGATAATAATCAGTGAGATATTTCTGAGCCATTTTCAAATAATTCTCAGGCCTGTAGTCTCCCTTTACAATGATGATGTCATTGCTCCAGTTTGCGTTCCACTCGTCCCTTAAAAAAACTAGCAGGTCTTCCAGGGTGTTTTCTTTCTGATGCTGAAGATCGCGATAGAGTTTTTCGAGAGCCTCATGCACACGAATACCAAGGAACGCTTCGACTGTCTGTTCTTCTTCTGTTTCGACCTTATCGATATAATGTAACTTGAATTTCTGTGGACACTGCTCATAACAGCTGAGACGGGAATGCGAGTAAACGGTCATAAAAACAGAAAACAGCAATACTGGTTTAATGGTATCGAGCGTCTCATAACTTTTCTAGAGAATATAACCAAGAAAAAAACCTTTGCACCCATAGTCCTGACAATTGATGTACCTCCTAGATTTCTTTGCTTTTCTCTGCAAGCCAGTCGTAGATCTTTGGATAGACTTCCTCTCGCGCATGAATCCCTAAATTAAGATCAAGATGTCCGTAATCTGCACGATATCCCGCGTCTTTGGAAAACTCTAGATACGTCACATCTGAACTGCCGACATGGTCCTTCACATACAGCATATCTGTCTTTGGCGCCATCTTGTCATGACCACCCCCGATCACCAGCAGTGGGGCAGAAAAACGATACAGATTCTCCGTGTAGCTATACGGGGTCAGCACTTTCTTCATCCCAGGGACTCGTCCGAAGATATCATACAACCACGGGTACCGCGGATATCGACAGAACGTCATATGCTTAAAGAACAGTGAAAACTGAGAGAGGACCTTTGAGGAAAGAATTCCAGAAAGTCCCCCATGCATATAGGTGTGCAACACTGCTGGGTCGACATTCTCAAGGTTCACCCCCATACCCTTGAAATGATGTGCAATCTCATTTGATCTCTCCATTATTTCCGTGATTCGAATCGGAATGGATATATTGCGCGGGGTGACCCTGGTGATGAACTCAAGGAACACGCTACTCTTCCCAAAGACGACCGGGGAACCTATCGTGACGACCCCCCTCAGGTTCCTCTTGGCCTCCATGGTCTGACCGTACGCATAAGCAATCATCCCGCCCATGCTCTTCCCCACCCAGAAAACCGGTGGTGCGTCCTGTTTTTTCTCCTTGTACCAATGTTGCACACGGTCAACGATCGCGGGGACGTCTTTGTCGATGTAGTCATCGACACACCAGCGGTACCGCTCAGGATTCTGTCGAGGGTCAAATGTAGGCTGTCCGCCTCCTCGCAGCTCCGGCACCCAGACATCAAAGTTTGGTCTGCCGTCAGGTCGCTGCTGTGCGAGGAACGCCGCAAGGCTATACCGTTCCCATTCGCTTGTGCCTGGCTCCCCGAAATCACAACTGTTTTTATTCGCAGCAAGACCATGGCACAGGATGACCGGAAACCGGGCGACATCCGTGCCTTCAGGAAGATAGTGAAAAACCTGAAGATTCCACCCGTCAGAGGTCCTCGCCGTCACGATCTCCCGGTGTATCTCCTTTTGTTCCATACTTCCCTAAAACACGTCGCCATAGAAAAATTCGACCTTCCTTCTTCTCTTCTAAAGATTCCTGTCCATCCACGATCTGCTATCAAGAAAAGAATAAATGTTCTCTTGCCTAAAATCCAGCACCTTATATTCACAAGATGCTAGCCTTTCTTATCGTTCATCGTCGCAGTGAAAACAATAAAACCGTTCGAAATCGTAGCTTACCTTCATTTCGTTCTGACCGAATGTCTTTCCACAACTGGCACAATTATTTTCTTTTTGCTTTTGAGTAGTTCTTGATTTGTTCTGCATCTCCCTCACCATCCATGTTGGTTTCTTGGTAGAAGTTCAGCATGTATGGAGATGCTGTATATATCCCTTTTCATCTGGTTTGTACCACAGTGCCATCAAAAACAATAAGCTGCCCGTAGAAAAAAAAGGTTTCTTGCTGTTTGTTTTTTTCCACATCTTTTTCCTCTTCTTCTTTCCTGCCCTGTCTTGTTTTGACCTGATTTTTTTCGTATCAAAATGAAGGGTCTGGGCTTAAAAGTCTGGGAGGAAAGAATGCAAAAAAAAACATTCATTAAGGCCCAGACCCACTTATTAATATAGATATCAAGTAGATAAATTTATCTGTGAATCCAACGGTGTTGATTGATTCTTCTTTATAGTCCCTCTCGAGGGTTTGCAGAACTATTTGAGGATAAAAAACAAAAAAAGACCAATGACATTGTCTACGGGTCTCTCATGATCATTTTTCACTGACCTTACGGCAGTGAATGAAAAAGCAATTACCAGTCAAGAGGTCCCCAGTTACGACTTTGGCACTTCGGGCACACATAGGTCGTCGCACCCTTGTTATCCTGGATTTTCACCGGTGCGATAAATTTCGTTTCGCATTTTTTGCATTTGTAAAAGTTCACCATTCTAAAAAAAAAGAACGAGTCCGACTTAAAAAACCTTTTTTATGCACAACCGACCACCGCATGAAACAAAAACAGACTCTTTTTCAAACATTTTTTAAATAGATAACTCCCTTACGATATGACATGGAACGGTGAATCACTTGCCAAAAAAGACGACCTTACAACCCAATACCCCTGAAGAAAAAAATATCGGACAGCGGGAGATAAAAATATTAAACGTGCTCTGCAACACCTCCCTTTTACTCATGGCTGCGATGACCGAAGCATTTTCAGAGATGTTTACCGACCTTTCAAAAGAAATGGTCACTGCTCTAACCGCAAGTCTTGGCACAGCAGAGAACAGCGTAAAAGACAGCACAAGAAATATCGACGTACTGCAAAAAAAACTCCCGCAGCATCTGAGAAAAGAGCTTATTACGATGAAAAAAGAGTTTACCACCCAGCTTAAGGAAAAAAGAGACGAAATCGGACTACTCCTCGCAGATCCGCGGTTCGACCGCGGCATTACCATCGTTGAACGCACACCACTCAATCTCCCCAAACTAACTCAAGACCTTGACGAACGCTCGCTTCTTGGTTACCTTGCTCTCCTGCAAGCAAGCGACCCACGGTTCACCACGATGATCCAAGAACTTTTCGAATGGATGAAGACCCTACCCCAACCAGAGATAAAAAAATAAATAAAAAAAAGAAAAAAGGTGATGAGTCCTTAGAGTGTCATCCTCATCAGATGTTGAAGCACTGGGTGGTTCTGGATAAACATGTTAAAAAGATTCAACGATTGAGATTTCATTGACATCAGGTCCACCGGTGTTTTCAGATACACGGTGATATCCTCGTAATCCCCGGCATCATGGATATTGACGACCTTCACGGTCCCGTTGAACTCATTTTTTTCTGATGGAGCGACGACCTGCACCTGTACTGTGATTGCCCCCTGCTCTGGAGTAAGACCAGTACCACTCAGAGGTGTGAACGTCCAATTCCCCCAGGCTGGCCATTCGGTGATCTCCCAGTCAAGCTCCGAAGATGGTTCCCCTATATTTGCGACTGTAAAGTTCCCGATAATGGTCGCACCCGGTTTTACCTTAGCCCAGCTCAGACTTCCTTCGCAGCTCAAATCAGGATGCAGAGGCGTCCAGCCGGTGGTGAACCCTTTGATGCAGAAGTTCGCGGTATGATCCCATGTCGGGTCGCTGAATACATAGTCGTAGAGATCAAGCCAGGACGACCCGCTTCGATAGTAACTCTCCCCTGCATGAGCAGCGGATTTAACCACTGTTCCCCGATCTTGTCCGCCCAACAGCACCGGCACTTCTGAGGTACGGTCGATGGGCTGCCCACCGGAAAAGAGTTTCACATAGATATAGAAATCATCGTTTGTCCCGAACCCAACAGGATCTGGAAGGGTAATTGTATGATATCCCTTGTATGTAATTGTCCCTGTTACCGTGGAGCGTTCGTCTAAAAGGGTGCCTCCTTCGAAACGATCGTACGCCGTCACCAGGAAGTCGACATTATCCGTTGCGGTGTAGAAACTGACTGCTTTGAGCGACTCGTTGCCGTTTGAGACAAACTCATTAAAAGCCTCTGTGACGCCCGTAAGTGTGTCTCGCCACCCGTGATAATCATAAAAGTACGTGAAATTGTACGGCTTGAGTTCGACATCCTGGAATGATACTGCGCCCATCTCTGGGTGTTGACAACACCATTTATCATAATATGAAACCCAGAAATAACCGCCTTCAGGACCCCAACCGGAACCCCAGCTGTTCTTACAAATCCATGCACCTGGTAATGGTGCTTGAGTGACTTTAGTATCATCCCAGCCTACGATAGCGACGGAATGGTTCGGATCAGTAGAAGACGTCGATGGTTGATAAAAAGCATAGTAACTCCCATAGTTATAAATGAACTGAGACTCGTAATCAATGCACGTTCCCATAACTCCATTTGTCATGAGTGTCTCCTTGATCGCGTTGATGTTACTCAGATCTGACCCGGCAACAAACCATTCAATGTCATTGGGATAAAAGATTTGATAGGAGCTGTCATAACGAGCTGGTGCTGAATAATACCAGTTGTCATCTAATTCTGTTGGGTCATTTGCAGCTTCACTATACACCGCTCCATCCCCGCGGGTAATGTACGCAGAAGAAATGAGATAATCTCCCCCATAATGAACATCAAGACCACTGCCCGGGAAGTCATCGTTGTTAAAGGTATTAAATCCATTCCACCAGTCGAGATGGTATTCGGCGAGATTTGCCTCTTCGGTATGTCCAGTTGCATTCCAGTTCCCGGTCATCAAGAGATTGCCCTCGAGTGCGGCCATCGTTCCATGGGTCCAACATGTACCTCCGGATTGAGACTTCACCGAGGTCACATAATTGACACCATTCACGTCACGTAAATCAAAAGAACTCGGAGGATCTGTCAGAGGATTACTAAGCGTAGTTTGTGGAGATGGTGAGATGAGTTGCAGAGATGTTTTTGTCCCATAGCTGAGAGCACCTGCGGGCGCGACAACAAGAACTGTTGTCAACGACACAATCAATAACCTTAACCATATTTTATTTCCAAACATAGTTTTTCCCCTTATTCTTAAAATTAGATATAGGTATCAATACAGGTTTTATATATATAAAGATTAGTAAAGGAGGTGGTTTAAAAAAAAATCTACGAAAATATGAACAGATAGGACTTCATAATAAATCCACCTGAAGAATTCTTTCCAGGATTTTTGAATATCCTCTGTTTTTGCTGTCGTCATCGACTATAAGATAAAATCCAAGTTACTCAGATTCCTACATATTATCAATAATAAATGGTTTTTTTTAACGTTTGTTGAAAATTTTAGTATCTTTTTTTGGACGTTCTGACCTGCGAAGTTATTAAGAAAATCAACATTACCCTCCGTTCTCTTCTTATGTTGTTATCTTTTTGTTTGGAACATCCCAAACGTTTTCTTACGGTATATATATTTTCAACGTCCATAACCGTCCTTGATGATCTATGAAAACGAAAAAAAGTTTAATAATCATAGGGCTAGTATCAATCGCTGCAATTGCAGCAGGGACCGTCATTGGAGTAAACCTCACCGCTGAAAAACAAAAGAACGCACAGATACCTGCGATCTTTTCTCTTTCCGCATCTGATCACAACTCGACCGTGGCGATAAAGAAAGGAGACAATGTGAACCTTACATTACACGATTATGGTGATGGCGGTTATATCTGGAATGTGACGCAGTGTGATAATAACATCCTTCGTCAAACCGATCGGTTCACCTGGGGCAGTTCCGGGATGCTTGGTGATTTCGGCAAAGACACATGGGTCTTCACTGCATTGAACACTGGCAGTACCACCCTTGAGTTAAAATGCCAACGATCGTTCGGAGAGCAAGATATCTGTCAAACGTTCAAAGTAACACTGAACATCCTATAAAGAGACTCTCACCTCTTTTATTTTTTTTATGTGGCAAGATGCTTATAGAAAGAAATCCTCTTCTCGTTAACGCCTATTTTTTATAAATGTTGTTCATATCGTCATTTTACTTCTCTATTTCTTTTCGTTCGGTAGAAAATATCAGGAATACTTTAATAAATAATCAGGACCTCATATACTTACTAAAGGAAAGGACATTAGCTCAGGATTGATATGAAAAACAAACTTATCGGAAGAATAATTCACCTATCGGCCGCAAGGTATGCCGGTGGGCATATCACTGTTCTTCCAACCGAAACAATGTCCAAGATTCACGATTCAGTCATAGTATCTACACTAGAGGTGAAGGGATATGGGAAAAGCCTCCTTATCAAACTTCCAGAGGCGACATCATGGCTTGTAACGCCTGGAAATACGTTACTTCCCGCGATTCCGCGTGTATTTCCAGTGCGCGAGATGTCTGTCTCATAACGCCTTCTCCCACCTTCACCCCTTCCCCTATCTAACCTAATCAATGATGATGAAAAAGTGACGTCATTCGCAGCTATTCTTTTCTTCACATCCTATGAACTAAAAATCGATATACCCCGCAGAGACTTGCTACGGCCTTCTTTCGTTTTCCTTTTTTTCGTACCATTTT